>JADGGM010000336.1 GCA_019689955.1 Gemmatimonadaceae bacterium | reverse complement strand
GCCCCCCTGCCGGGGCGGGGGCCCCTGGGGGGGGGGCGCGAGACGCGCTACCTCGCCACGGTCGCGATCGCGATCGCCGTGGCGATGGCCGGCGCGCTCCTGCTCTTCCTCGCGCGGCGCCGGCGCCCCGCCGCCGCGCCGGTGCCGCCCCTCGCGCCGCTCGCGCCCGCTGCGCCGGCCCCGATCGATGACGAGACCGCGCGCCTCGCCCGCACGATCGCCGAGCTGGACGCCGAGTTCGAGCGCCGTGCGAGCCCCACGCCGGAGGAGCGCGCCGCGTACGACGCGCGCCGCATGGAGCTCAAGCACGCGCTCGCGCGCGCGCTCGATGCCCGGCGCCAGCACGTCTAGCGAGCCCCGCATGTACCGTCTGCACGGCCGCGTCGCGCTGCTCCTCCTGCTCGCCGCCACCGTCGCCTGCTCCTCGCGCGCCTCCGATGCAGGGGCGCCGGGGCCCGTCGACGACTACGGCGCCCCGGTGCCGCGCGGCACGCACACCGCGCCCGCGCGCATCGTGTCGCTCAACCCCACCACCACGCAGATCCTCTTCGCCATCGGCGCGGGGGACCGCGTGGTGGGGCGCACGAGCTGGGACCTCTGGCCCGACGCCGCGCGCCGCGTCCCCGACCTGGGCCCCGGGCTCCGCCCGAACGTCGAGGCCGTGCTCGCCCGGCACCCGGACCTCGTCCTCCTCTACGCGAGCAACGACAACCGCGCCGCCGCGAGCCAGCTCCGCGCCGCGCACGTCCCGGTGCTCGCGCTCAAGGTGGACCGCATCGAGGAGTTCCGCCGCGCCGCGCTCCTCGTCGGCCGCGCGACCGGCGATTCGGCACGCGCCGCCACCGTGGTCGACACCGTGATGCGCACCCTCGACCGCGTGCGCGCCGCGACCGCACACCTCCCGCACCCCACCGTCTTCTGGCACGTGTGGGACGCGCCGATCATCACCATCGGCCGCGGGAGCTACCTCACCCAGCTCCTCGAGATCGCCGGCGGCACGAACGTGTACGGCGACCTGCCGCAGAGCTCTCCGCAGGTCTCGCTCGAGGACATCATCCGCCGCGACCCCGACTACGTGCTCGCGGGCGCCGAGGGTGCGGCGCGCGTCCGCGCGAGCGCGGAGTGGCGCGCGGTCGGCGCGGTGAAGGCGGGGCGCGTGCTCGTCGTCGACACGACGCTCATCGGGATGCCCTCGGTGCGGCTCGGCGAAGCGGCGGTGAGCCTCGCGCGGCTCCTGCACCCGGGAGCGCTCCCGTGAAGCGGGCGACGCTCTGGCTCCTCGCCGCGCTCGCGCTCGTGGCGCTCGTGATCCTGGGCGTCGCCTGGGGCTCGGTGTCGCTCTCCCCGCGCGTGGTCGCCGCCGCGGCGCTGGGGCACGGCGATGCGCAGACGATCGCGATCGTGCGCACGCTCCGCATGCCGCGCGTGGTGCTCGCCGCGCTCGTGGGCGCGGGGCTCGGGATGGCCGGCGCGGCGCTCCAGGGCTCGCTCCGCAACGCGCTCGCCGAGCCGTACCTGCTCGGCGTCTCGGGGGGCGCGGCGATCGGCGCGGTGGTCGCGGTCACCGTGGGGATCACGAGCGCCGCGCTCCTCCCGCTCTGCGCCTTCGCCGGCGCGGCGCTCGCCATCCTCACGGCGATCGTGGTCGCGCGCGCGATGGGCGGGCGCGCGGACCCGCGGGTGCTCCTCATGGCCGGCGTGATCATCGGCGCGTTCGCCAACGCCGCGATCATGGTGGTCCTCGCCGACGCGCCGCCGAACACCGTGCGCGGGGCGCTCTGGTGGATGATGGGCTCCGTCTCCGGCGCCGACTGGCGCCAGGTGATGTGGCTGGCGGTGTACACCGCCGTCGCCGGGGGCGCGCTCGCCTGGATGGGGCGCGAGATCGACATCCTCGCGCTGGGCGAGGAGCCCGCCGCCGCGCTCGGCGTGAACGTGGACCGCGCCGGGCGGCGCGTGTACATCGTGAGCTCGCTCCTCGCCGCCGCGACCGTGGCCGCGGCGGGGCTCGTGGGGTTCGTGGGGCTCGTGGTGCCGCACCTCGTGCGCGCGGCGGGCGTGCGCCGCCACCGCCCCCTCCTCGCCGGCGCCGCGCTCGTCGGCGCGGCGCTCGTGGTCCTCGCCGACCTCGTCGCCCGCGTCGCCCGCCCGCCGGCCGAGCTCCCCCTCGGCGCCGTCACCGCGATCGTCGGCGTCCCGTTCTTCCTCGCGCAGCTCCGCCGCCTCACGTGATCCGCTTCGAGCACCTCGTCGTGCGCTACCCGCGCGCCCCGCACCCCGCGGTGGACGACGTGACGTTCGAGGCCGCACGCGGCCGCGTCACCGCCGTCGTGGGACCGAACGGGAGCGGGAAGAGTACGCTCGTGCGCACTCTCCTCCGCATGCTGCGCCCCGAACGCGGCACGATCCGCATCGACGACGCGCCCCTCGCCACCCTCGACCGGCGCGCCTTCGCCCGCCGCGTCTCTGTGGTCACGCAGCGCGAGTCGCTCGTCTTCACCCTCAGCGCGCGCGAGTACGTCGCGCTCGGCCGGTACCCGCACGAGGGCACCTGGCGCGCTGCCGCGGCCGACGACGATGCCGCCATCGCCCGCGCCATCGAGCTCGCCGGCGTGGGCCCGCTCGCCGGCCGCGCGACCTCGGAGCTCTCGGGGGGCGAATGGCAACGCGTCCGCATCGCCCGCGCCCTCGCCCAGGGCGGCGACGCGCTCGTGCTCGACGAGCCCACGACCTTCCTCGACATCGCCCACGAGATGGCGATGTTCGAGCTGTTCGCCCGGCTCGCGCGCGACGGAATGGCCGTGCTCCTCGTGAGCCACCAGCTCAACCTCGTGGCCCGCTTCGCCGACACGATGGTGCTCCTGCACCGGGGGCGCGTGGCCGCCGCGGGGGCGCCGGGCGAGGTGATGCGCGCCTCGATCCTCGAGCCCGTGTACGACTGGCCGCTCGTCATCACGCGCGACCCGGCCGTCGGCCCCCCCGCGCTCGTCCCGCTCCGCGGCCAAACCCGCTGACGCTCGCCCGCCCGACGGCGACGGGCGCGGGGCAGGCGCTATCTTACGGCATGCCGCTCGTGGCCACCGATGCCATCGTGCTCCACGCCTTCGACTACTCGGAATCGTCGCGCATCCTGCGCCTCGCGACACGCGAGGCGGGGGTGCAGTCGGTGCTCGCCCGCGGGGCGCGGCGCGCGAAGAGCCGGTTCGGGACCGCGCTCGATCTCTTCGCCCAGGGAACGGCGCAGCTCTACCTCAAGGAGGGGCGCGATCTGCAGACGCTCGCCGGCTTCGATGTCCTCCACGCGCGCCCCGCGCTCGGCGCGGACCTGGGACGCTTCGCCGCCGCCTCGGCGCTGGCCGAGCTCGTGCTCCGCTTCGGCACGGTGAACGAGGCCCACCCCGCGCTCTTCGACGCCCTCGCGCACGCGCTCGACCACCTCGCCACGGCCGAACCCGCGCAGGCGAGCGAAGCGGGGCTCGCCGGCGCCTGGCACCTCGTCGCGCAGCTCGGCTTCGCCCCTTCGCTCGGCGCGTGCAGCATCTGCCACGCCGACGTCCGCGCCGACGGGCCGCTCCCCTTCAGCCACGTGGCCGGCGGCGTGCTGTGCGCCGGCTGCGCGCGCACGCACCCCGGAGGGCGAACGCTCCCGTCCGCGGCGCGCGAGGCGATCGCCACGTGGAGCGGCGCCGGGCGCGTGCACGGGCTCGACGCGCGCGAGGCGCGCGCGCACCAGCGGCTCCTGCGCGAGTTCCTCCAGGAGCACCTGGCCGACGGACGCCTCCTCCGCGCCTTCGAGGCGTGGGAGCACGGAGGGTGGAGCGCGCCATGATCCTCGGCACCGCCGGACACGTGGACCACGGGAAGACCGCGCTCGTCAAAGCGCTCACCGGCGTCGACACCGACCGCCTCGCCGAGGAGAAGCGCCGCGGGATCACCATCGACCTCGGCTTCGCCCCGCTCACCCTCGATGACGGGACCGTGCTCGGCGTCGTCGACGTCCCGGGGCACGAAGCGTTCGTGCGCAACATGCTCGCCGGCGCGACGGGCGTCGACCTCGCCCTCGTCGTCATCGCCGCCGACGAAGGGGTGATGCCGCAGACGCGCGAGCACCTCGCGATCCTCGATCTCCTCGGGCTCCGCGCCGGCGTCATCGCGCTCACCAAGTGCGACCTCGTCGAGCCCGACTGGCTGGAGCTGGTGCGCGAGGACGTGTGCGCGCTCGTGGCGCACACCCCGCTCGCCACGGCTCCCATCGTCCCGACCTCGGTGGTCACGGGCGAGGGGCTCGACGCGCTACGCCGCGCCATCGCCGAGGCCGCGCGCGCGCTCCCCGCGCGCGAGGCGAGCGACAACTTTCGCCTCCCCGTGGACCGCGCCTTCAGCGTGCGCGGGACCGGCACCGTGGTCACCGGCACCGTGTGGAGCGGCCGGCTCGCGCGCGATGCGACGGTGCGCCTCCTCCCCGGCGGGCGCACCGCGCGCGTGCGCGGCATCGAGTCGCACGGCGCCGCCGTGGCGCAGGCCCTCCCCGGCACCCGCGCGGCCATCGCGCTCGCGGGGGTGGAGGTGGGGGAGGTGCACCGCGGGACCACCATCGT
>JADGGM010000335.1 GCA_019689955.1 Gemmatimonadaceae bacterium | reverse complement strand
GCGAGGACCTGGCGCGGCTCGGGGTCCCGGTCTGGGCGGGGCACGATCCGGCGCACGTGGAAGGGGCCCAGGCGGTCGTCGTCACGTCGGCCATGCCGCGGCACCACCCGGAGATCGAGCGTGCGCGCGCCCTCGGCCTCCCGGTCATCCGCCGCGCCGAAGCGCTCGCGGAGGCCGTCTCCGGCGGGGAGCTGGTGGCGATCGCCGGGACGCACGGGAAGACGACCACCACCGTCATGACCACCGAGGCGCTCGCCGCCGCCGCGCTCGATCCCACGGGGGTGGCCGGCGGGCGCGTGGGCGCCTGGAGCGGGAACCTCCGCCGCGGCTCCGATGCGCTCTTCGTCGTCGAGGCCGACGAGTACGACCGCTCCTTCCTGGCGCTCGCCCCCACCATCGCCGTCGTGACGAACGTCGAGGCGGACCACCTCGACATCTACGCCGACCTGGCGGACATTCGGCGTGCCTTCGCGCAGTTCGTCGCGGGGGCGCGCGTCATCGTGCTGTGCGCGGACGACGACGGCGCGGCCACCCTCGACACGCCGAGCACGGCGGAGGTGGTGCGGTACGGCATCGCCTCGCCCGACGCGCGGCTCGTGGCGCGCGACGTTCGCCCCGCGGGCGCGGGGGCGTGCTTCACGGTCGTGTACGACGACGAGCCGCTGGGGGAGGTAGCGCTCCGCGTGCCCGGGCGCCACAATGTCCTCAACGCGCTCGCGGCGCTCGCGAGCGGGCTCGCCCTCGGCGCGCGCGTGGACGCGATGGCGCCGGGGCTCGAGCAGTTCACCGGCGTGGAGCGGCGCTTCCAGCGGGTCGGCGAGGCGCGGGGGGTGACGATCGTGGACGACTATGCACATCACCCGACAGAGATCCGTGCCACGCTCGCCGCGGCGCGTGCGGCCTTTCCCGGGCGGCGCCTCGTGGCGGCGTTCCAGCCGCATCTGTACACGCGCACCCGCGACTTCGCGCGCGACTTCGGCGCCGCGCTCGCCGGCGCGGACGCGATCTTCCTCACCGAGATCTACCCCGCGCGCGAGCAGCCCATCGACGGCGTGAGCGCGACGCTGATCGAGCGGGCGGCGCGCGAGGCCGGCGGGGTGCTCGCCTGGCGCGGCGACCGCCCCGAGCTCGCTGCCGCGCTCGCCCGCTCGGTCCGGCAGGGCGACGTGGTGCTCACCCTCGGCGCCGGGGACATCACCCGCACCGGCCCCGAGCTCCTCGCGCATTTGACGGATCCCACATGAGACGCGTCCTGGACTGGGTGCGCGGGTTGGGGTGGAGAGCGCCGGCCGCCGTGGCCGGGCTGGCCGTCGTCTGCAGTGGGCCCTGGTGGGGGCCGCGGGTGCTGTCACACATGTCGTACTTCCAGGTCCGGCGCGTCGAGGTGTACGGCCGGCGCTACCTCCAGCCGCGCGACGTGCTCGCGCGGCTGCGCATCGACACCACCACGTCCATCTGGACCGACCTCGCGGTCCTCGAGCGCCGCGTCGCCGCGCACCCGCAGGTGCGCGAGGTGCACATCGAGCGGAAGCTGCCGGGGACGCTGGTGGTGCGCGTGACCGAGAACCTCCCCGTCGCCTTCGTCCCGGCGCCCGAGCGCGCCGCGTCGGGCGACGCCGGGCTCCGCGTGGTGGACGCCGACGGCCGCACGCTCCCGATCGACCCCAGCCGGTCGAGCGTGGACGTGCCCGTGCTCCCGGGGATGGACCGGGGGCTCCTCCGGCTCCTCGCGGACGTGCAGCAGCGCTTCCCGCGGCTCTTCGATCAGATCAGCAGCGCGCGGCGGACCGGGCGCGACGAGATCACCGTCGCGCTCCCGTCGGTGGTGGTGCGCGCGCCCGGCGCGGTCACGGCCGAGCGGCTCGCCGACATTCTCCCCGTCGAGGCGGACCTCGCGCGGCGTCACGCCCGCGTCGCCGAGCTCGACCTCCGTTTCCGAGATCAGGTCATCGCAAGGCTGCAATGAATCCCGAACGCTTAGTCGCGGGTCTCGACATCGGCTCCTCGCGCACCACGGCGATCATCGCCGAGGTGGTGGGGGACTTGCCCAAGTACCCCAAGATCAAGGTGCTCGGCGTCGGCCAGTCGCGCACCTCCGGGCTCCGCCGCGGGGTGGTGTCCGACATCGAGGAAGCCACCGGCTCGATCCGGAAAGCGATGCAGGGGGCCGAGCGGATGGCCGGCGTGGAGGTGGAGCACGTCTACGCCGGGATCGCCGGGGAGCACGTGCAGGCCATGACGAGCTCCGGCGTCGTCGCCGTCAACGGCGACGAGGTGACGCGCGCCGACGTCGAGCGCGCGAACGAGGTCGCGCGCACGCAGGCGATCCCAGCGGATCGCGAGCTGCTCCACGCCATCCCCCAGGAGTACCGCGTCGACAAGAACGCCGGGATCCGCGACCCGATCGGGATGATCGGGATGCGCCTCGAGACCGAGATGTACCTGGTGACGATCGGCGCGTCGCCGGCCATGAACCTGCGGAAGTCGGTCGAGCGCGCCGGGTACCACGTGCGCGAGCTGGTGCTGGAGCCGCTGGCGAGCGCGCTCAGCGTGCTCACCGAGGATGAGAAGGAACTGGGGGTCGCGCTCGTCGAGATGGGGGCGGGGACGACGGACCTCGCGATCTTCCACGAGGGGAAGATCCGTTTCCTGGGGACGATCAACTTCGGGGGGAACAACGTCACGAGCGACATCGTGCACGGGCTCGGCGTGACGCAGGCGGACGCGGAGCAGCTCAAGGAGCGCTACGGATGCGCGTACGAGCCGCTGCTCGCCGACTCGCACGAGGTGATCCAGCTCCCGAGCACGGTGGCGCAGGGGGACCGGCAGATCCCGCGTGAGCTATTGGCACACATCATCCACCAGCGGACGGACGAGATCTTCGAGCTGGTCAACCGCGAGATCACCAACGCCGGGTTCAGCGGACGGCTGAGCGCGGGGGTGGTGCTGACCGGCGGCGCGGCGGCGATCCTCGGCGCCACGGAGCTGGCCGCCGACGTGTTCGGCGTGGGCGCGCGCGTGGGGTCCCCGGCGGACCATGTGGGCGGTTTGAGCGATTCCGTCGAGGCGCCGCGCTTCGCTACCGTGGTGGGGCTCGCGCTCTACGGCGCGCACCGCATCGCGACGGGTGCCGCGGGATCCGCGGGCGCGCGGCGGCGGGGGATGTCGGCGCCGGGCGTGGACCGACTCGCCCAACGGGTCAAGACATGGCTGCAGGATTTCTTCTAAGGGGAGTTATCCACATCGACGATACCGGTTATGGGTTAGTGTTTTGCGCCGTCCGAGGCATTATATTGCGCCAGCCTTCAGACTGACCGTCAGCGTCGGTCGCAGTCGTTGCGAGCCCGCCCGACAACGTTCGCACAGTCTCTCCTCAACAGCCTTGGAGCTCCCCGCGCAATGATCTTCGAGTTCGAAGAGAGCACATCGCAGAACGCCCGCATGAAGGTGGTTGGCGTCGGCGGCGGTGGTGGTAACGCGGTCAATCGGATGATCGAGGAGCACCTGGAGGGTGTGGAGTTCATCTCGGTCAACACCGATGCGCAGGCGCTCCTGAACTCGAAGTCGGACGTCAAGATTCAGATCGGCAAGAAGCTCACGCGCGGGCTCGGGGCCGGCGCGCGCCCGGAGATCGGCCGCCAGGCGATCGAGGAGAACCGCGACGAGGTCGCGCGGGTGCTCACGAACGCCGACCTCGTCTTCGTCACCTGCGGGATGGGCGGAGGCACGGGGACCGGGGCCGCGCCGATCGTCTGCGAGATGGCCCGCGAGGCCGGCGCGCTCACCGTGGGGATCGTCACCAAGCCCTTCCTCTTCGAGGGGCGCAAGCGGATGCGCCAGGCGGAGATGGGGATCTCCGAGATGCGCAAGCACGTCGACACGATGATCGTCGTCCCCAACGAGCGGCTCCTCGCCGTGGTGGGGAAGGGGATCCCGTTCGGCGACGCGCTCAAGAAGGCGGACGAGGTGCTGCTGCACGCGACGCAGGGGATCTCGAACCTGATCAGCGTGACGGGGCTCGTGAACGTGGACTTCGCCGACGTGCGGACCGTGATGCAGAACGGCGGCTCCGCGCTCATGGGGACGGGGATCGGGCGCGGGGAGCTGCGCGCGATGGAGGCGGCCCAACAGGCGATCTCCTCGCCGCTTCTCGACAACGTCTCGATCAGCGGGGCCACGGGGGTGCTGGTCAACATCACCGGGGGGTCGGACCTCACGCTCGGCGAGGTGCACCAGATCAACGAGATCGTGCACGACGCGGTGGGGGACGATGCCGAGATCATCTTCGGCGCGGTGAACGAGCCGGCGATGCAGGGGGAGATCCGCGTGACGGTGATCGCCACCGGGTTCGACCGCGCGGTGCAGGGGAGCGGGAGCAGCGCCGCGGCCGCCGAGGCGTCGCCGACGCGCGGGGGGATGGCCACCCCCGTCATCCCCTTCCCGGCGCAGCGTCCGCCGCGCACCGTGCCCGCGCAGCGGGCTCCGTCGTCTCCCACCGAGACGACTCGGCGCACGGGTGGGACGTCTGGCCCAGGGTCCGAGAAGGGCTCGCAGGACCTGAGCGACATGGAGATCCCCACGTTCATTCGGAGGCAAATGGATTGAAG
>JADGGM010000334.1 GCA_019689955.1 Gemmatimonadaceae bacterium | reverse complement strand
GGGGAAGGGGGCAGGGGAGGGGGCTCATCGGAACGGCCGGACGGCGCGTATGATGACGGTCTCCCTTCTCAGGACTGCGTATGTCGATCACCTTCACGGTCAACGGGAAGCAGGCCTCGGTGAGCGTCCCCGCCGACATGCCGCTGCTCTGGGTGCTTCGCGACGTCCTGGAGCTCACGGGGACCAAGTTCGGGTGCGGGATCGCGCAGTGCGGCGCGTGCACGGTCCACCTCAACGGGGCGCCGATCCGCTCGTGCATCACGCCGATCTCGGCCGTGCAGGGCGCGTCGATCCGCACGATCGAGGGGCTCTCCCCCGACGGGTCGCACCCCCTGCAGCGCGCGTGGGTGGAGCTGGACGTCCCGCAGTGCGGCTACTGTCAGGCGGGGCAGCTCATGTCGGCCGCTGCGCTCCTCGCGCGCACGCCGAACCCCACCGACGCCGAGATCGATGCCGCGATGAACGGCAACCTGTGCCGCTGCGGCACCTACCTGCGCATCCGTCAAGCGATCCATCGCGCCGCGGAGATGGTCGCGGCGGCCGCCGGCCAGGGCGCGCACCCCACCGGCTCCGGCGACCCGAATCGGTAGGAGGCCCCATGGACACCACGACGCGCGTGAATCGCCGCCAGTTCCTCCGCGCGAGCGCGATCGCCGGGGGCGGGCTCCTGCTCGCGACGTACGTCGACGCGTTCGCCGCGACGGACGCGGGGGCGGGGGCGACCGAAGCGGTCCCCGCCGACTTCGCCCCCAACGCGTTCATCCGCATCGCCCCCGACGGCGTCGTCACGATCATCGCGAAGAACCCGGAGATCGGGCAGGGGGTGAAGACCATGCTCCCGATGATCATCGCCGACGAGCTGGACGTCGCGTGGAAGGACGTACGCGTCGAGCAGGCGATGCTCGACACCACGAAGTACGAGGCCCAGTTCGCCGGCGGGAGCACGGCGACCCCCGTCAACTGGCTCCCGATGCGCCGCGTGGGCGCGGCGGCGCGGGCGATGCTCGTCGCGGCCGCGGCGGCGACGTGGGGGGTGCCGGAGTCGGAGTGCGAGACGGCGGCGGGCGTGGTGCACCACCGCGCGAGCGGGCGGCGTCTCACGTACGGCGAGCTGACCGCGCGAGCGGCCTCCGTCCCGCCGCCGGACCTCGAGTCGGTCCGGCTCAAGGACCCCAAGGCGTTCACGATCATCGGCACGCGCGTACCGGGGGTCGACAACACCGCGATCGTCACGGGGAAGCCGCTGTACGGGATCGACGTCTCGCTGCCGCGGATGCGGTACGCGACGTTCGTGAAGTGTCCGGTGTTCGGAGGCACGGTCGTGCGTGCCAACCTCGACGTGGTGAAGCGGCAGCCGGGCGTTCGGCAGGCGTTCGTGGTGGAGGGGGGGAGAGCGCTCAACGGCCTGCTGAGCGGCGTGGCCATCATCGCCGACACGTGGTGGCACGCGCAGCGCGCGCGGCAGATGCTCCGCGTGACGTGGAACGAGGGGGCGACGGTGGAGCAGAGCAGCGAGGGGTTCGCGCGCCGCGCGGCCGAGCTCGCGGCGCAGCCTCCACAGCGTTCGCTGCGCCGCGACGGCGACGTGGACGAAGCGCTCCGCGGCGCGGCCACGGTGGTGAAGGCGGCGTACAGCTACCCGTTCCTCGCGCACGCGACGCTCGAACCGCAGAACTGCACGGCGTATTTCCACGGCGGGAAGCTGGAGCTCTGGGCCCCGACGCAGACGCCGCAGAGCGGGCGCGCGCTCGTGGCGAAGACGCTCGGCCTCGAAGAGCGCGACATCACGATCCACATCACGCGGAGCGGAGGCGGCTTCGGCCGGCGGCTCAACAACGACTACATGGTCGAAGCCGCGTGGATCGCGAAGGGCGCGGGCACGCCGGTCAAGCTCGTGTGGACGCGCGAGGACGACATCCAGCACGACTTCTATCGCCCGGCCGGGTTTCACTACCTCACGGGAGGGGTGGATGCCGCGGGGGCGCTCGTGGCGTTCCGCGATCACTTCATCTCCTTCGGCGACGGCGACAAGTTCGCCCCGGCGGCGAACATGTCGGACACGGAGTTCCCGGCGCGCTTCATCCGCAACTGCGCGCTCGATGTCTCCGTGATGCCGCTCGGCGTGCCGACCGGGGCGTTGCGCGCGCCGCGGAGCAACGGGCTCGCGTTCGTCTTCCAGTCGTTCATCGACGAGCTGGCGCACGCGGCGCATCGCGACCCGGTGCAGTTCCGGCTCGACCTCCTCGCCAACCCCGCCGACGGCGCCGGGTTCGACGCGGCGCGGATGCGCGCGGTGCTCGAGGTGGTGGCCGAGCGGTCGCGGTGGGGGAAGGAGCAGCTCCCGCGCGGGACCGGGAAGGGGGTCGCGTTCTACTTCAGCCATCGCGGGTACTTCGCCGAGGTCGTGCAGGCGACCGTGAGCCGCGCGGGAGCGGTGACGGTCGACCAGGTGTGGGTGGCCGCCGACATCGGGAGCGACATCATCAACCCGAGCAACGCCGAGAACCAGGTGCAGGGCGCCGTGCTCGACGGGATCGCCGAAGCGCTGGGGCAGGAGATCACCATCGCGGGCGGGCGAACCGTGCAGAGCAACTTCGACACCTACCCGCTCCTCCGCCTCGTGCAGGCCGCGCCCGTGGACGTGTACTTCCACAAGACCCCCTTCCCGCCGACCGGGCTCGGCGAGCCCGCGCTCCCGCCCGTGGTCCCCGCGCTGTGCAACGCCATCTTCGCGGCGACGGGGAAGCGCGTGCGGTCGCTGCCGCTGGCGAAGCACGACCTCAGCTGGTCGTGAGCGCGCGCCCATGCGGAGCGACGCGACGACGTTCGACGCCATCGTCATCGGGTCGGGGATCTCCGGCGGGTGGGCCGCCAAGGAGCTGTGCGAGCGAGGGGTGAAGACGCTCGTCCTCGAGCGCGGGCGGAACGTCGCGCACATCAAGGACTACCCCACCGCCAACCTTACCCCCTGGCAGCTCCCGCACCGCGGCGCCGTGCCGCGCACGTTGATGGAGGAGAACCCGATCACGAGCAAGGCCGCCGGGTACGGCGAGGACACGGCGCACTTCTTCATCAAGGACGCCGATCACCCGTACGTGCAGGAGCGCCCCTTCGATTGGATTCGCGGCTACCAGGTGGGGGGGAAGTCGCTCATCTGGGGGCGCGCGTGCCAGCGGTGGAGCAAGTACGAGTTCACCGCCCCCGAGCGGCACGGGTACGGGATCAACTGGCCGATTGGCTACGACGACATCGCGCCGTGGTACTCGCACGTCGAGCGGTTCATCGGCGTGTGCGGGAACGCGGACGGGCTCGAGGCGATGCCCGACGGCGAGTTTCTTCCGCCGTTCGAGTTCAACTGCGTCGAGCGGCACCTGAGCGAACGGATCCGCGCGCACTACGGGAACCGGTTCGTGGTGCAGGGGCGGTGGGCGCATCTCACGGTGCCGAAGGAGATCCACCTCCGGCAGGGGCGCGGGACGTGCCAGGCGCGGAACCTCTGCATGCGCGGCTGCCCGTTCGGCGGCTACTTCAGCTCGAACGCGTCCACGCTCCCGTGGGCGATGAAGACGGGGAACCTGACCATCCGTCCCGATGCCGTGGTGCACTCGATCCTGTACGATGAGCGGACGGGGCGGGCGTCGGGGGTGCTGGTGATCGACGCGAAGACGCACGCGATGACGGAGTATCGCGCGCGGATCATCTTCGTGAACGCGTCGGCGCTCAACACGAACCTCATCCTCCTCAACTCGATTTCGCGGCGGTTCCCGCACGGGCTCGGGAACGATAACGGGCTCCTGGGGCACTACATCGCGCACCACAACTATCGCGCGTCGGCCAACGGGTGGATCGACGGGTTCGAGGATCGCTACTACTACGGCCGGAACCCCTCGGAGTGCATCCTCGCGAACTTCCGGAACCTCGGGAAGCAGGAGATGGACTTTGTGGGCGGATACACGACCTTCACCGGGGCGTACCGGGCGCGCGGCGCGCCGACGTCGGAGCGGGTGGGTGGCGCGTACAAGGACGCGCAATCGCGGCCGGGCCCGTGGGGGATCTACATGTACATGCAGGGGGAGACGATCCCCAAGGCGTCGAACCACGTCCGGCTGCACGAGACGAAGACGGACCAGTGGGGGATCCCGCTCCTCGTGACGTCGGTGTCGTACGACGAGAACGACGAGAAGATGATCCGCGACTGGCGCACGGAGGCGCAGGCGATGCTCGAGGTGGCGGGGTGTCACGACATCCAGACGTACGACAACCACCAGCCGCCCGGCCTCGACATCCACGAGATGGGTGGCGTGCGCATGGGGCGCGACCCGAAGACGTCGCTGCTCAACGAGTGGAACCAGCTCCACGCGTGCCCGAACGTGTTCGTCACGGACGGGGCGTGTATGACGTCGACGGGGAACCAGAGCCCGTCGCTCCTGTACATGGCGCTCACCGCGCGCGCGGCGAATCACGCGGTGGACGAGATGGCGCGGCAGAATCTCTGAGCGGGGAGGTGCTCGTGCATTCGGTGAATCGTCGCGCCGCGCTCGAGGTGATGACGGTGCTGGTGGGTGGGGCGCTGGTGGCATCCAGCGGGCTCCTGACCGCGTGCGTGCG
>JADGGM010000333.1 GCA_019689955.1 Gemmatimonadaceae bacterium | reverse complement strand
CGAGAGCCGCAAGAAGAGCGTCACTGAGGAGGAGGATGCGGCGTCATGATCGCGATCGACGTGGAGTTCCTTGCCGGACGCTACGTCGCGACGAGCTACAACGACCGATCGAAGGCCGAATGGCCGCCGCACCCTGCACGGTTGTTTTCCGCGCTCGTCGCGGCGTGGGCGGGGGATGACGAGCCGAATGAGGAAACCGCAGCGGGGCTGGACTGGCTCGCCGCTTTAGGGGCACCGGAGATCGTCGCCGATCCCGCCAACGCGGTGTCGTGCCGCACCGTCATGAACGTGTACGTGCCGGACATCGGCACCAGCCTCATGCCAGCGGTCCACGCTGCGTTCGCGGATGCCGAGGAGGCTCACGCTGCCCTCGTGGCGGCTGAGGAGGTGGGGGATCCACGAGCGCTCCGCGATGCGCAACGAGCAGCGAAGAAGATGGCCAAGCGCGCGCAACGTTTGCTTGCGCGCGATGCCGCGCTGGAGGGCGAGGCCGTGGCTGCGACGATCGGGACTGCGCTGGCGCTGCTCCCTCCGTCTCGCGGCCGGCAGCCGCGAACGTTCCCATCCGTCACCCCTGCCAACCCGCGTGTGACCTTCGTATGGCCGGAAGCGCGCCCAACCGATGCTCAGCGTGCGGCACTCGTCGAGCTCCTGGCCCGCGTGGTGCGAGTCGGCCACTCGTCCAGCCTGGTCTCGTGCACGCTCAAGGACGCCGGCCTCGATGAGCCCGACGGGCGTGCACGTTGGGTGCCCGACGACGCCGGTGATGTAGTCCTCCGCACGGTCGCGCCCGGCCAGCTCGATCGACTGTGCGCGGCGTACGAAGTCCATCGCGAAGTCGAGCCCCGGATCCTCCCGTGTCAGTTCACGCACTACCGAGTTATCGACTCGAAGCCCCGACCAGCAGCGCCATGCAGCATCTTCGGCCGCGATTGGCTGGTGTTCCGCGAAATGCCGGACTTGTGGGGGCGGCGCCTAGGGTTGCGCCTCACGCGCGCTGTCGACGTTGCCTCGGCCCTGCGCGCCACACTCATGCGTTATGCGGATCAACCTCCGCCGGCGATCATCAGCGGGCACGCGCCTGATGGCCGCCCCCTCGCCACGCCACACCTCGGGTTCCTGTCGCTGGCGGATGTTGGGACGCGGTGGGCATCGGGCGCGGTGCTCGGCGTAGCGCTGGTGCTCCCGCGCGACTGCCCCGCGGAGGACCGGCTCGCCGTCCTGCGCGCGATCGGGCGGTGGGAGAACGCCGAAGAAGGCCGGCCGCTCTCGCTGCACCTCGGCCGCGCGGGCTTGTTGCGAATCGAGCGGATCTCGGACGACGATCCACGGACTACGTTGGCTCCATGGGCATGGTGTGGTCCCGCCCGGCACTGGGCCTCCGTGACACCGATCGCACTGGACGAGAATCCAGGCAACCTGGCGGCACACGACCCGGCGAAGGCCGCGCGGGCCGCCGATACCGCTCGGGCGATCATCGAGCGCGCGTGCCAGCGCATCGGCCTACCCGCACCGGCCGTGATCGAGATCATGCAGCGATCCGTCTTGGACGGGTGCCCCGAAGCGCGCCGCTTCATGCCATTTCCAAACAAGGCCGGCACCATCCGGCGAGTGTGCATCCACGCAGAGATCATCTTCGAACAGGAGGTCGAAGGGCCAATCCTGCTGGGCGCTGGGCGGTTCCAGGGCCTGGGGCTTTTCCGCCCGGTCCGCGCTGCGAGGAAGGAAGTCGTGTCATGACCGCGCCGCCGCTCAACCCCGCTCATTTTCCCCAATTTTTCTGCGAGCTCTGGGGCCGCGACCCGTTCCCCTGGCAGACCCGTTTGCTCGAGCACGTGGTCGAGCGCGGCTGGCCTGACACGCTCGATCTGCCCACTGCAGCGGGTAAGACGGCTGTGCTCGACATCGCCGTCTTCGCGCTGGCGCTGGAGGCTTGGCGCCCGGCAGCGGAGCGGCGAGCCCCGCTGCGCACGGTGTTCGTGATCGATCGCCGTGTGGTCGTTGACCAAGCCTTCCGGCGGGCGGACACCCTCGCGACCAAGTTGGCAAGGGCGGACAGAGGCATCCTGGCAGAGGTCGCCAACAGCCTGCGCCGGCTCCAGCAGACAAGCGACCGGTCTTCCGGGAGCGACTCGGCCGCGCCGGAGCATGTCGGCAGCGAATCCCAAAAGTCTGGCGCTCTTCCCCTCACCGCGGCGATCCTTCGCGGCGGCATGCCCCGCGAATCCGATTGGGCCCGTACGCCTACGCAGCCGGTGATTGTCGTATCGACCGTGGATCAGGTCGGGTCACGATTGTTGTTCCGGGGTTACGGCGTCAGTGACTCGATGCGTCCGGTCCACGCCGGGCTCCTCGGCGAGGACGTGCTGTACGTGCTGGACGAGGTTCATCTCTCCCGCGCGTTCGAGGACACCCTGGCCGCGATCAGGGACCGATACACCGCGCGCGCCGCCCAAGCGGTGGCAGGGCTGCCCCATCGCTTCGAGGTTGCGCGTTTGTCGGCGACACCGCGTTCGTCCGCGGCCACCGTGTTCCGGCTCGACGATCGCGACCGCCAGCACGCTGACCTGTCCCGGCGGATCCGCGCATCCAAACGGGCCCTGCTTCAGAGCGTCAACACACCGAAGAACGAGGAGAAAGCGCGAGAAAAGCTCGCAGCGGCATGCGTCTCGAATGCATGCAAGCTCCTCGAGGCAGACGGTGTCGAGGTCGTGGCCATCATCGTGAACCGTGTCGATACCGCGCGCCAAGTGGCTGCGCTCGCGGAGAAGGAGGCAGAACGCTGCGCCTGGACCGTTCACCTCCTGACCGGCCGCATGCGGCCGCTCGACCGGCGGGAGCTGTTGAGCAGAATCGAGCCAGACGTCATGGTCGGCCGTGACCGCGGATCGGGCCGGCGCGTGCTGCTCGTGTCCACGCAGGCAATCGAGGCCGGTGCAGACTTCGATTTCGATGGTCTGGTCACCGAGTGCGCGAGTCTGGATGCGCTCCGCCAGCGCTTCGGACGGCTCGACCGGCTCGGCAAACTGGAAATCACGCACGCAGTCATCTTGGCAACTACCGCGCAGACCGACGCAACCGGGGAGGCGTTCCCCGAGGACCCGGTGTACGGCGAAGCCCTCGCACGGACATGGCGCTGGCTGTCGGAGAGGGCAGTGGCGACCGACGCTGGACCGACGATCGACTTCGGCATTGGCGCGATGGAAAATCATCTCGCGTCAATTGACGAGCGATTGCTCGCTCCATCGGTGGCCGCGCCGCTGCTGCTGCCGGTCCACGTGGATCTGTTCGCGCAGACATCGCCGCGGCCGGCGGTCGAGCCCGAGGTTGCCCTCTTCCTACACGGACCGCGGCGCGGATCCGCCGAGGTGCAGATCGTCTGGCGCGCGGACGTGGAAGCCGACTGGCTGGCCAGCGCCGCCGCAGACGGCGATGAAGCGCGGGCCTGGACTCGGTTCCTCGTCGAGCTCGTGGGAACCTGTCCGCCGAGCGCCCTGGAGGCGATCGCTGTGCCGCTGGGCGCGGCGCGGGCGTGGCTTGCGCGCGTCGCGACCCTGCGCGCGGCGGGAACGGGGCGGCCCTCCGCGGAACCGACCGTGCCCGTGATCGCGGACGTCGAGGGCGATTCCACAGACGAGCTGCTCCGCTATGACACGATCGCACCGGTCCTCGTCTGGCGTGGGGAAGAAAGTGAAGTCATCACCAAGCCGGATGCGCTCCAGCCGGGCGATACACTTGTCGTCCCCTCAGGCTACGGGGGAATCCGGAAGCACAACTGGGATCCCGAAGCCATCGATCCCGTCCTGGACCGCGGTGACGAGGCGCAGCTCCTACACCGCGGGCGCGCCATCATCCGGTGGCACCCGGCCGTCATCGCAGGCTGGTGCCCGCGCGCGAGCGCACCCGAAGTCGAGGCCGCCGATGTCGAGGAGGAAGGCATCGAGGCGGAGCGTGCTGCGTTTGCACGGTGGGCCGCGGATGTGTTGCAGACGCTCCCGGCCGACTCCTGGGCGTCCGTAGCCCTCGATGCAGTCCTGAGTAAAGACAGGCGCAGCCGCGTCCTGCGCACGCGGGTACCCGGCGGTAAGGATGATGAGCAAGTGCTGCGCGCCAGTCTGGCGCCTCGTCGAGTGCCGCGTTCGCGGCTCCGCAGCCTGTGGATCCGCGACCTCGAATCCGAAAGCGAGCCGGCGTTGGTCGAAGCGGCGACCGAAGACGATACCGGCAGCTTCACGGGCGAGGAGGTCAAGTTGGAGGCGCACCTAAAGGCGGTGGTGCGCCTGGCCGGCGATTTCGCTCGCTCGGCAGGTCTGAGCGGGCCACTCGTCGACGACATCGTGCTCGCCGCGTCGATGCACGACATCGGCAAGGCGGACCCGCGTTTCCAGCTCATGCTACACGGCGGGGATCCGGTGCGGCACGCGGTCGCGACAGCGTTGCTTGCCAAGTCCGACATCCCGGCCGCCGACCACGCCGCACGTGCCCGGGCCCGGCGCCTCGCACGCTATCCCCAGGGAGCGCGCCACGAGTTGCTGTCTGCCGCGCTCGCCAGCACGGCCGGGGGGGGGGGGGGGGGGGGGGGGGGGGGGGGGGGGGGGGGGGGGGGGGGGGGGGGGGGCCC
>JADGGM010000332.1 GCA_019689955.1 Gemmatimonadaceae bacterium | reverse complement strand
CCGCCTCGAGCCATGACCACCGACGCCACCACGCCGCACCCCGCGCTCCCTCCCTCCCTCGACCGCGTGCTGAAGTACTTCCGCTCGCTCGGCCGCGAGGAGAAGATGCAGGCGCTGGTGTCGTACGCGAAGAAGCTCGAGCCCCTCCCGCCGCGCTACGTCGCGATCGACCGGACCAACTTCACGGTCCCCGAGTGCCAGACGCGCGTCGACATCTTCCCCGAGTACAAGGACGGGAAGCTCCACTTCTACGCTGACGTCAACGTCCGCCAGTCGCCGACGATCGCCGCGTTTCTCGCGATCCTCTTCTCCGCCGTCAACGACCAGCCCCCGTCCACCACGCTCGCCATCCCCAACGATGTCGCGCGCATCATGATGGACAACATCGGCCTCGGCGCGCGCGAAGTGGGGCTCAACGCGATGGTCGAACGGCTCAAGCGGTACGCGGCGAACCTGGCGGCGGCCCAACAGTAGCGCACCGCGCCATGCTCCGCCGCACCCAGCCGCAGCGCGTCCCCGGCGTCCCCATGGGCGCGCCACCCCCCAACACCGAAGCGGAGCTCGAAGACCTGCTCTCCGAGCCCACCCCCGGCGTGCTCGACCCGCTCCGCCGCGTCCAGGGCGACATCGCCGTGCTCGGCGCCGCCGGCAAGATGGGACCCACGCTCGCCCGCATGCTCCGCCGCGGGCTCGACGCCGTCGGGCGGACGCGAGACCGCGTGATCGCCGTCTCGCGCTTCTCCTCGAGCGACGCCGAATACCGGCTCCGCGCCGCCAACGTCGAAACCGTTCGCTGCGACCTCACCAGGTACGACGCGGTCCGCGCTCTCCCCGACGCCCCCAACGTCGTGTTCATGGCCGGACAGAAGTTCGGCACGAGCGATGCGCCCGCCGTCACGTGGATGATGAACACCGTCGTCCCCGCGATCGTCGCCGACCGGTACGCGGGGGCGCGCATCGTCGCCTTCTCCACCGGGAACGTGTACCCGCTCGTCCCGGTCGCCTCCGGCGGGTCGCGCGAGACCGACCCGCCCGCCCCGGTCGGCGAATACGCCGCCTCGTGCCTCGGCCGCGAACGCGTGCTCGAGTACGCCGCCGCCACGACCAGCACCACCGTCGCGATCGTACGCCTCAACTACGCCGTCGAGCTCCGCTACGGCGTGCTCGTCGACATCGCGCGCGCCGTGTGGCGCGGGGAGCCGGTCGACGTGCGCATGGGATACGCGAACGTCATCTGGCAGGGCGACGCCAACGCCCGCGCGATCCAATGCCTCGAGCACACTGCGTCGCCCCCCTTCGTCCTCAACGTCACCGGGGGCGAGGTCATCTCCGTGCGCAGCGTCGCGGAGCACTTCGGCACCCTCTTCAGCCGCCCCGCCACGATCGTCGGCGAGGAGGCCGACGACGCGCTGCTGAGCGACGCGAGCCGCTCCATCGCGCTCTTCGGCCCGCCCACGGTGTCCGTCGGCCAGATGATGATCTGGATCGCCGACTGGGTCCGCCGCAACGGCGCCTACCTCGGCAAACCCACGCACTTCGAGGAGCGCCGTGGGCGCTTCTGACCCCCGCCCCCTCGATCTTCGCGCGCACCTCCTCGCGGGGCAGGTCATCCCCGCGCACCCCCTCGCGCTCGACGAACGGCGCCGCCTCGACGAGCGCCACCAACGCGCGCTCACGCGCTATTACGTCGCCAGCGGCGCCGGCGGGATCGCCGTCGGCGTCCACACCACGCAGTTCGAGATCCGCGAGCCGCAGCACGGGCTCCTCGCCCCCGTGCTCGAGCTGGCGTCCCGCACCGCCGACGACGCGCTCGCCGAAGCGCCGCGCCCCTTCGTCAAGATCGCCGGCGTGTGCGGACGGACCGCGCAGGCGATGCACGAAGCGCGGCTCGCGCACGACCTCGGCTACCACGCCGCCCTCGTGAGCCTCGGCGCGTGGCGCGGCGCCACGAGCGCCGAGATGCTCGCGCACTGCCGCGCCCTCGCCGACGTCATCCCCATCGTCGGCTTCTACCTCCAGCCCGCCGTCGGCGGCCAGCGCCTCGACTACGCGTTCTGGCGCGCCTTCGCCGAGATCCCGAACGTCGTCGCGATCAAGATCGCGCCGTTCAACCGCTACCAGACACTCGACGTCGTGCGCGCCGCGGCCGACTCCGGCCGGCGCGACATCGCGCTCTACACCGGCAACGACGACACCATCGTCGCCGACCTCCTCACCCCCTTCCCGAGCACCGCGCCGGACCGCGGCGAGCCGATGCACATCGTCGGCGGCCTGCTCGGCCACTGGGCAGTTTGGACCACGCGCGCCGTCGCCATGCTCGCCGAGATCGCCGAAGCGCGCCGCGCCCCGTCGATCGATCGCGCGTGGCTCGCGCGCGCCGCCGCGATCACCGATGCCAACGGCGCGCTCTTCGACGTGCGCCACGACTTCGCCGGGTGCATCGCCGGCATCCACGAAGTCCTGCGCCGCCAGGGGCTGATGCGCGGGATCTGGTGCCTGAACCCGCGCGAGACGTTGTCGCCGGGCCAGCGCGAGGAGATCGACCGCGTCATCGCCGCGTATCCGTGGATGACGGACGACGACTTCGTCGCCCAGCATCGCGACGCCTGGCTGCGCTGACCGCGCGCACCTGAACCCCGAGTCAACGCCGGCCCCGGATCATCGGCGCTTCACCCCGCGATCGTAGCGGTTCACCACCGACACGATCGCGCCTCTGGTTGGCCACCGCACCGCACATTACCTTAGCAGTGAGCCAACCATTCTCCCATGGATCACGAGACCGCCGCATCTCCCTCAACGCGCCGAGCGTTCGTCTCGTACTTCGCATCCATCGGCCTCGGTGCGACGCTGCTTCCCGGGCTGCTGTGGGCGCGCGTCGCGGCCGGCGAAGAGATCACCCCCGAGGTCATCGCGAAAGCCGCGGAGCTCGCCGGTCTCGAGTTCACCGATGACGAGCGCGCGATGATGGTCAGCGGGTTGAAGGAGCAGGAGCGGCGCATCGAGACGCTGCACACCACGTCGCTCGCCAACGACGTCGTGCCCGCCCTGCACTTCGACCCGCTGCTCCCAGGCATGATGGTCGACACGCGCGAGCGTCCCATGGTGCGCGCACCCGTGACCGTGCCCAAGGTGCCCGCGAGCCTCGAGGAGCTCGCCTTCCACCCCGTCACCGAGCTGTCAGAGCTCGTGCGGCGGCGCAAGGTGAGCTCCGTGCAGCTCACGCGCATGTACCTCGACCGGCTCGAGCGGTTCGACCCGACGCTCCACTGCGTGGTCACCCTCACCGCGGACCGCGCGCTTGCACGCGCCCGCGCCGCGGACGAGGAGATCGCGCGCGGGAAGTACCGCGGCCCGCTCCACGGGATCCCGTGGGGCGCCAAGGACCTCCTCGCCGTCGCCGGCTACCCGACCACGTGGGGCACCGCGCCGTACAAGACGCAGATGTTCGACGAGGACGCGACCGTCGTGCGCCGCCTCGACATGGCGGGCGCGGTCCTCGTGGCCAAGCTCACGCTCGGCGAGCTGGCGATGGGCGACGTCTGGTTCGGCGGCAAGACGCGCAACCCGTGGAAGCCCGAGCAAGGCTCCAGCGGCTCCTCCGCCGGCCCCGCCTCGGCCACGGCCGCGGGGCTCGTCGGGTTCTCGATCGGGAGCGAGACGCTCGGCTCCATCTCTTCCCCCTCCACGCGCTGCGGCGCGACCGGGCTCCGCCCCACCTTCGGCCGCGTGCCGCGCACCGGCGCCATGGCCCTCGCGTGGAGCATGGACAAGCTCGGCCCCATCTGCCGCAGCGTCGAAGACTGCGCGCTCGTGCTCCACGCCATCCACGGGAGCGATGGGCGCGACCCCACCGCGCGCGACGTCGCGTTCAACTGGGACGCCGGCGTCAAGCCGTCCGAGCTCCGCGTCGGCTATCTCGCGACCGAGTTCGAGCGCGACCATCCCACCAAAGCGTTCGACGACGCCGCGCTCGGCGTGCTCCGCTCCCTCGGCGTGCGGCTCACCCCCGTCACGCTCCCCGACTTCCCGTACTCGTCGATCGCGCTCATGCTGAACGCCGAAGCCGCCGCCGCGTTCGATGAGCTCACCCGCTCCGGGCGCGTCCGCGAGATGGCACAGCAGGACGCGCGCGCGTGGCCCAACAGCTTCCGCGTCGCGCGCTTCATCCCCGCCGTGGACTACATCAACGCCAGCCGCGTGCGCACCCTCGCGATGCGCGCGATGGTCGACGTGATGGCCAAGGTCGACGTCATCGTCGCCCCGACCGCGGGCACGCAGCTCGTGACCACGAACCTCACCGGCCACCCGGCGGTGATCGTCCCCAACGGGTTCCGCGACGACGGGACGCCCGTGTCGCTCACCTTCCTGGGGAAGCTGTACGGCGAGGCCCCCATGCTCGCGCTCGCCCACGCGTACCAGCAGGCGACCAACTTCCATCGCGCGCACCCCGCATGGCTCACGGGCGCGCACGGGGCCTGACCGCGGCGGGAAACCCTGTCCGCCCTGCCGCTGCGGCCGGCTGGAGCTCGTCCCTGCGTGCGCGGGGTCACCCCACCGGTGCGGGTGGCTGCGCCCGCCGCCCCCGCGCCCCGCGCCCCCGGGCTGGTATACACATCTCCGCGCCCCCGAGCCACGA
>JADGGM010000331.1 GCA_019689955.1 Gemmatimonadaceae bacterium | reverse complement strand
CTCAGGCGGCGTTCCAGAAGCCCGCCAGCGCGGTGCCGTCCGGGGACTCGCGGAGCTTCTCGAAGGCGCGCTCGCGGATCTGCCGGATGCGCTCGCGGGTGACGCCCATGAGCGCGCCGATCTTCTCCAGCGTCATTGCCTCCGAGCCTTCTTCCAGCCCATAGTAGAGGTAGAGGATCTTCCGCTCGCGCGGGCTCAGGTACTTCCGGAAGGCGCGGTCGATGAACTCGCGCATCAGCTTGAAGTCGGTGACCTCTTCGATCTCCGCGCCATCGACTCCGATGAACCGCTCGCCGAATGTGACGGCCTCGCGGTCCGATTGGTCGATGGGGGCATCGAGCGAGACCTCGGTGGCCGACATCTGCCGCGCCGCGCGAACGGCCTCGGGGGACTCCTCAATGAGCCGGCTGATCTCGTCGTCGGTGGGGTCGCGCTTGAGGACCTGGGCGAGGACGGTCTCGGCGCGCGCGAGCTTGATGAGCTGGGAGTTCTGGTTGAGCGGGATCCGGACCGATCGCGTTTGCTCGGCGAGCGCCTTGAGGACCGCTTGTCGCACCCACCAGACGGCGTACGAAATGAATTTGACCCCCTGATCGGGGTCGAATTTCTTGACCGCTTTCAGGAGGCCTTCGTTGCCGATCGCCACGAGCTCGCTCAGATCGAGCCCGTGACCCTGGTACTTCTTGACGTACGAGATGACGAATCGGAGGTTCGCGGTGACGAGCCGCTCGGCGGCGCGTTCGTCCCCGTTCTGCGCGCGGCGGGCGAGTCGTCGTTCTTCTTCGGGGTCGGTGATGAGGGGGAGCTTTTGAATGTCCTGCAGGTACTGATCGAAAGCGGTGGAGGGAGACGAACGGAAGAACCCTTTGGACCTGCTTTCGGCCACATGCTCCATACTCGCCCCGTTCCTTTTAGCGAAGGTGGACGAACCGAGAAGCGTCGCAAAAAGCGGCATTGCACACGCGATCGCCGGGGAGGCGCAGGATAACTCTCGTTCTCGGATAGGTCAACAGTCGCGAACCGTGCCGGAGCGGCGCGCTCTCCTGTCGATCTGGCATTGCTTTGGGGCGCAATGATTTGCGCCTATGGAGCGAACAAACCATCGAAACGGTGTCCGATGGTTATGTTCCGAAAAGTGATCTGCTGAGCCCGCTTAGTGCGCCAGCGTCGCGAGGAAGGCGAGCGGGAGTATGGCGGTGAGGGCGGCGCGGAGGGTGCTGGAGAGCGTGGCGCGGTCGACGGGGAGGGAGAACCAGGGGAGAGCGCGTTCCTCGGCGAAGGCGCGGACTTCGTCGCGCATCCGCCCGGGGCTAAAGATGATGATCTTCGCTTCGAGCTCGCGCGCGAGCTCGAAGAGATCATCGGTGCACGCCGCGCGATGATCGCAATCGACCAGCACCAACCGGGGTCGAAGGCGCGACAAACTCTCCGCTGGCGATTCATCACCGGCAGCGAAGACGGGGCGATATCCTTCCAGCTCTGCGAGGATGCTCAACAGCGCCGAAGTGACGGCATCGGTCGACAGGATGAGCACCGTAGAGCCTCGCGTCGTGCTGTCCATCATGACGGGGGGAATGTAGCGTGCGGCGGGTCGATTGCAACACAGCAAGGTGCGGTCCCGGCTCGCGCCTTGACGTCAGATACCACTATGCAAAAATTAGCGGGTGTTCTGGCGCCGCTGAGCCGACGTCGGTCAGCGAGCGGCCGATCCGACGATGGTTTCCCGAGAGAACGCGGTGCTCTGCGTGTCCTTCCCCACGATGCTTCACTCCCCCCCAGTCGCTTCCGGTCGGTCCGGCGGGCCGTGATCGATGACAATCTGCTGGAGGCACTCCGCCAAGCGCTCAGTGAGCGTCTGCGCCGGGCCAGCGATGACGATGAGATCCGGAGGGCTCTCCGCTCGGTCTCACAGATGGCACGGGACCGCTCCTTACATGCCGAACACGTGGTGATCGCGCTCAAACAAGTCTGGGAGTCGCTGCCGGAGGTGCGCAACGCGGCGACGTCGTACGATCGCGCGCGGATCCTGGAGCGGCTCGTGATGTTGTGCATCGACGAATACTATCGTGACGATTCGGCGTGAGGGTCAGCGGGGGCCACGCTCCCGCTGGCGCTTGGCGATGGTCATGATCCCGAGCCCGATGAGCACGACCACACCGATGACGATCCACGTGAGCGGCACGTTCAGCAGGTATGCCGCGGCCGCGAGGCCGAGCACGACGATGAGGTAGCCGACGAGGTAGAGCGCGAGAGGGGACATGGTGTAGTCCGGTGGTCGTCTTCACAACGCGTGCCGGCCGGGTTGTACGGCTGGGCTCGCTTGCCGGGCTTCAGGAGAGGATCGCTCGGACCTCCGCATCGTCGACGCGAATGCTCCACCCCACCTCCGCGCCGGCCATCGCGCCGATGCGAGCGGGGAGCGCGTACTCCGCGGCGCCGCGGCGCGCTTTCTTGTCGCTCCGCGTCGCGGCCACGATGCGCTCCGGCGCGAGCGTCGCCGGACGCGCGGTGGGGAGCCCGGCGCGCTCCACCACGCTCCGGATGCGCGCCGCGGTCCCGCGCTCGGCCACGCCGAGCCGCTCCGCCAGCGCGCTCTCGAGCACGAGCCCGATCGCCACCGCTTCACCGTGCAGCAAGCGGTATCCGCTCTCCGATTCGATCGCGTGGCCGAGCGTGTGGCCGAAGTTGAGGATCTTCCGCACCCCGCTCTCCCGCTCATCGCGCTGCACCACCCCGGCCTTGATCGCGATGCTCCCGGCGATGACGTCGTGCATCGCCGCGCCCTGCACGTCGGCGAGGAGCGCGGGGAGCGCGCGCTCGATCCGGTCGAAGTATTCGGCGTCGGCGATCGCGCCGTGCTTGATCGCTTCGGCGAGCCCCGCGCGCAGCTCGGCGACGGGGAGCGTCGCGAGCGTGTCGGGGTCCACGATCACGGCGGCCGGCTGATGGAACGCGCCGACGAGGTTCTTCCCCGCGGGCGTGTCGACCCCCGTCTTCCCGCCGATGGACGCATCGATCATCGCGAGGAGCGTCGTCGGCACCTGCACGAACGGGACCCCGCGCATGAACGTCGCCGCCACGAAGCCGGCGAGGTCGCCGACTACGCCTCCCCCCAGCGCGATGACGGTCGTGTCGCGCCCGAGCCCCGCGGTGAGCATCTCGTCGGTGAGTCGGGCCCAGCTCTCGCGCGTCTTGTGCGACTCCCCGGCGGGGACGCGCAGCACGTCGACGCGGTCCCTCCCGAACGACTCGACGACGCGCGCGGCGTACAGCGGCTCGACGTGTGTGTCGGTGATGATGACGTACCGGTGCGCCGGGGCCGCGCGTCGCGCGATGTCGCCCACGGCGCCGAGCGATCCGGGCTCGACGTGGATGTCGTACGCGGGGAGGGTGACGGTGGCCATGCGAGCCGCGCCTACCAGGTCACCTCGGCCGCGCCGGCGCGCCGGTTGGCGAGGCGGGCGAGCACGAACAACAGGTCGGAGAGCCGGTTCAGGTACCGCACGACGATCGGCGGGATCTCCACGCTCCCGTCGTGCTGCAAGGCGATCACGCGCCGCTCGGCGCGGCGGCACACCGTGCGCGCGACGTGCAGCGCGGCCGCCTTGGGAGTGCCGCCGGGGAGGATGAAGCTGGTGAGGGGCTCGAGCTCCGCTTCGGCATCGTCGATCGCGCGCTCGAGCTGGGCGATGCGGTCGTCATCGATGCGCGCCTTCTCGAGCTGCTGCCGCACCTTGTCGGGGTGCGGTGTGGCGAGGAGCGCGCCGAGGCTGAAGAGATCGCGCTGGATGGGGGCAAGCACTTCGTCGATGCGCGGCATCATCTCGATCGAGCGCGCCAGGCCGATGACGGCGTTCAGCTCGTCGACCTCGCCGTACGCTTCGACGCGCGGGTGGTCCTTGGGGACGCGCCCGCCGCCGAACAGCCCCGTGTCGCCGCGGTCCCCGGTCCTCGTGTAGATCCTCATGACGGGAATGTAGACCCGGAGCCGCCCGCTCGGGAGGCGGCGCACCGGGGGCGCGGGCTCACTCGCCGCAAACGCCCCGGCGCCGCGCGGCCGCGAGGACCGCGGGCGCCAGCTCCGCCGCTACCGTGGCCGCGCCCGCGTCGGTGAAATGGACGAAGTCGGCGAAGTGGTCGCCGGGGGTCGCGGGGAGCTCGGCCGCTACGTCGGCGAGCACGAGCCCGGAGTCCGCGGCGACGCGCATGGTGGTGAAGCGCGCCACGGAGTCGAAGGCGATGATCGTGGAGCCGGTCGCGCGCGGGTAGAAGCGCTCCCACGCGGGGAGCAGGTGGCGGTCGTCGCGGCGCGAGACCATGAACACGTCGGCGTGCGTGGCGAGCACCGGCGTGGCGCCCGTGTGCTTGATCGTCCCGACGAGGTGGCGGAGGTCCGCTTCGTACTGCGCGAGCCGCGCCGGCGGGACCGTGGTGAATCGCCACCCGGGGGGATGCGCTCTGGTCATCGCCTCGGTGCTGCGGCGGCGGAGCCAGGTGAGGATGAAGCTCGGGATGTGCTCCTTGATCTCGTCGCGCATCGCGTCGGCGACGCGCGGGTGGAGCACGCCGCGGAGCGGGAGGTCGTGCGAGCGGTTGGAGCTGTCGGGGGGCGCGGGGAAGGGGGCGCGGTCGTCGAGGTACTGCAC
>JADGGM010000330.1 GCA_019689955.1 Gemmatimonadaceae bacterium | reverse complement strand
GTGGTGGCGGAGAGGACACTCAGTGCGCGGACTCGGCCAGGAGTTGCGTGATGAGCGTGCGATTCGCGGCGGAGCTCCAGTTCGAGGCGCCGATCACCTTCTTCCGGATCACCCCGTCCCGTCCGATGACGAACGTCTCCGGGTACCCGGTCACCTGGTACGCTTTGCCGATCGCCCCGGAGGGGTCGTGCAGGATCTCGAAGGTGAGCCCCAGGTCGCGCGCGAAGCTCCGGATCTGCGGCTCCTGCCCCGGGTCGTCGACGCTCACCGCGACGACGCGCAGCCCGCGAGGGCCGAGGGCGCGGTGGAGCTCCTCGATGCTCGGCATCTCGATGCGGCACGGGCCGCACCACGTGGCCCAGATGTTCAGGAGCACGACCTGGCCGCGGTAGTCGGCGAGCGACTTGGGGCGCGGGGGGGTGTCGAGCGTGCTGGCGTGGAAGTCCGGGGCGCGCGAGCCGACGGCCACGGGGAACAGTTCGTCCCCCATGAACCAGGTCGCGCCGAGCAAGGTGCCCGAGATCAGGATGACGAACCCGATCACGAGCGTCCACTGCTGCTTGACCGTCATACCGTCTCCATGCACAACTGCCGCAGCGCCGCGATCTCCGCGCCGGGATCGGGGCTGGCGAACACCGCGTGGCCGGCGACGAAGGTGTCCGCGCCCGCGCGCCACACCTCGGCGATCGTCTCGCGGTTGATCCCGCCGTCCACCTCGAGGAGCGCGCGGCTCCCCGACGCATCGAGCAGCGCGCGCGCGCGGCGCACCTTGTCGATCGAGTGCCGGATGAACGTCTGCGCCCCGAACCCGGGGTTCACCGTCATCACCAGGAGGAGATCGAGGTCCGTCGCCACCTCGCGCACCGCTTCGAGCGACGTCGACGGGTTGAGCGCCACCCCGGCGAGGCACCCGGCCTCCTTGATCCTGCAGAGCTGGCGATGCATGTGCGGGGCCACCTCGGCGTGCAGGGTGAGCGTCGAGGCCCCGGCCGCGGCGAAGGTCTCCACATAGCGCTCGGGCTCCACGACCATGAGGTGCACGTCGAGGGGGAGCGCGGTGAGCTTCCGCACGGTCTCGATCACCTTGGCCCCGTACGTCAGGTTGGGGACGAACCGGCCGTCCATCACGTCGATGTGGACCCAGTCGGCGCCTCCGGCCTCGATGCGCGCGATCTCGTCGGCGAGGTGCCCGAAGTCGGCGCTCAGGATGGACGGGGCGATACGGACGTTCATGGGCGACCGGAGATGGTGAGGCTGATGGTGGTACCCGCGGGCGCGGGATGGTTCGCGGCCGGGGTCTGTTCGATCACGATGTTGTGCGGGAGCGCGCTCGACGAGTCGATGCGCACCCGGCCGATGGCGAGGCCGAGCTGGGCGAGGAGGGCGCGCGCGGCGTCGTAGTCCTGCCCGGTGACGTCGGGGACCGCGACCATGCCGGGGCCGCTGCTCACGATGAGCGTGACGGGGGATGGCACGGCGACCCGCGCGCCCCCCGCGGGGGTGGAGGCGAGCACCTGCCCGCGCGGCGCGTCGTCCTGCCGCTCGATCACCTCGTCGATCTCGAGCCCGATCTGCTCGACCGCTCGCTGGGCCTGCTCCTGCGTGAGCCCGACGATGCGGGGCATGTCGACCATGCGCTGCCCGCGGCTCAGGTCGAGGATCACGGTGGTGCCCTTGGATTCGACGGTCCCCGGCACGGGGGACTGCGAAAGCACGGCCCCTTCGGGGATCCCGCTCTGGTAGCGCTGCTCCCCCTTGGCGCCCTTGAAGCCGGCGGCTTTGAGCTTGGCCAGCGCCGCCGTGTACTGGAGCCCGGTCACGTTGGGGACAGGCGCGTCGCTCGAGATGAGTGTGGTGGGGAAGACGAAGAGCGCGACGGCGAGGTACGAGAGGACGAAGCCACTCGTCGCGGCGATGAGATACGGGACCGTACGGCGCGCGAGACCGCGCGACTTCACCCGCCAACCCTCCGGAGTCGCGCGGCGAAGGCGCCGTCGATCCCGTGGCGCTGCGGCATGATGCGGAGCCGCCCCGCGTCGAGCACCGACGCCGGCACCTCCCCCTCGGCCGGGGGCTCCAGGCGCCACTCCTCGCCGTGCTCGGCGAGGAAGCTCTCGACCTGCGCGTCGTTCTCCTCGGGCTCGAGCGAGCAGGTGGCGTAGATGAGGAGCCCGCCCGGCCGCACGGCCGTGGCCGCCGCGCGGAGGATGCTCCGCTGCAGCGCCGCCATCACGGCGATGTCCGACACCTTGAGGCGCCAGCGGGCGTCGGGGTGGCGGCGGAACGTTCCGGTCCCGGTGCACGGCGCATCGACCAGCACCGCGTCCACGGGGCGGATCGCGGGGTGGCGCGCGTCGGCCACCATGGCGAGCACGTTCCGCGCTTCCACGCGCCGCACGTTCGCCACCAGGCGCTGCGTGCGCGCGAACGACCGGTCGCTCGCCACCACCACCGCGGCCGTGCGCGAGAGCTCCAGCGACTTCCCACCCGGGGCGGCGCACAGGTCCGCCACGACCGCGCCACGCGGCACGGCGGCGTAGCGCGCGACGAGGGTGGCCGCGGGGTCCTGCACGAAGAAGAGTCCCTTGCGGTACGCGCCGAGCTCCGTGAGCGCCACCCCCCCGGCGAGCTGGATGCTGTCGTGCACCAGCGGCGTCTCTTCCACCTCCACGCCGGCCGACTCGAGCGTGGCCTCGAGCTGCTCGCACACGATCCCGTACGGGCGCAGCACGATGGGCGCCTCGACGTTGTTCGCGGCCAGGAGCTGCTCCGTCTCCGCGGCCCCCCACCGCGCGACCCACCGCGCTACGAGCCAGCGCGGGTGCGAGTAGCGGAGCGCGAGTGCGTCCACCGGATCGCCGGTGGCCGGGAGCTCCAGCGAGCCCCGCTCGCGGTCCACGCGGCGGAGCACGGCGTTCGCCAGCCGGCTCGCGCCGATCCCGTGGCGCTGCTTGGCGAGCTCCACGGTCTGCGCGATCGCCGCGTAGGCGGGGACGCTCCGCATGTACAGGAGCTGGTACACGCCGAGCCGGAGGAGATCGATGAGATCCGGATCGAGCCGCGCCAGCCCTCCCTTCACGCGCGCATCGAGGTAAGCGTCGATCACGGCGCGACGGCGGAGCATCCCGTACACCAGCTCCTGGGTCCACCGCCGGTCGCGCGCATCGAGCGCGGCGATCCGGTTGTCGAACGCCACGTCGAGCAGCTCGCCGCGCCGCAGGTCCGCGCACAGTTCCGCCGCGGCGCGACGGGTATCCGTCACACCCCCCGTCGCCTCGTCGGCGACGCGCGCGAGCCCCGTGCGCGGTTCGCTCACGCGAGCATCCCCGCGGTGGGTGACGAGGGCACGGCGACCTCGCGCCGCGGCATCCGCCCGGCGAGGTACGCGAGCCGCCCTGCCTCCACGGCGAAGCGCATCGCGGTCGCCATGCGCACGGGGTCCTGCGCCGCGGCGAGGGCGGTGTTCATGAGAATGCCGTCGACCCCTTGCTCCATCGTAACGCACGCATCGGACGCGGTCCCCACGCCGGCGTCGACGATGATGGGGACGCTCAACCGGTGCTTGATGGTGCGGATGGAGAACGGGTTGAGGAGCCCGAGCCCGGAGCCGATCGGCGAGGCGAGCGGCATCACCGCGACCGCGCCGGCGTCCTCGAGGCGGAGGGCGGTGACGAGATCGTCGTTGGTGTAGGCGAGCACGCGGAACCCTTCGGCCGTGAGCGTGCGCGTGGCCTCGAGGAGCCCCGCGGTGTCCGGGAGGAGCGTCTCCCGGTCCCCGATCACCTCGAGCTTCACCCACTCGTTGAACCCGGCCGCGCGCGCGAGGCGCGCGTAGCGCACGGCCTCCTCGGCGGTGTAGCAGCCGGCGGTGTTGGCGAGGAGGAGGTAGCGCGACGGATCGAGGTGATGCAGGATCCCCTCTTCCTTCGTGCGGTCCAGGTCCACGCGGCGCACGGCCACGGTCACCACTTCGGCGCCCGAGGCCTCGATCGCGCGCACCATGACTTCGTTCGAGGCGTACTTCCCCGTGCCCACGAGCAACCGCGAGCGCAGCTCGCGATCGGCGATCACGAGCGGGGTATCCAGCGTGGGAGCGACCAGCGTCGTCACCTCACCCTCCTCCGACGAAATGCACGATCTCGATGGTGTCGGCCGGCGACAGCGTGATCGTGTCGTAGGCCGAGCGATCCCGGAGGATCGTCCGGTTGTGCTCCACCACCACCATGCGCGGATCGAGCGCGAGCGAGCGCAAGAGATCGCCGACCGTGGAGCCGGCCGGCACGGCCCGCGCCTCGCCGTTCACCAACGGCGTGATGACGTTGCTCGGGATCGCGTTACTGCTCATAGGCCGAAAGATAGTCGATTGCGGCGCGTTCGGCATCGTCGCCGCCCCAGATCCCGCTGATCGCGGCCACGCCGTGCGCGCCCGCGGCGCGGAGCGCGGCGACGTGCGCGGGCTTGACCCCGCCGATGGCGATGCACGGAACCGGCGCGGCGGCCACGATCGTGCGCACGAGCGCCGCGCCGCGTCCCGGGGCACCGGCGTGTGTGGGGGTGGGATAGACGTTCCCCGCCACCACCCAGCTCGCTCCGTCGGCCGCGGCGCGGGGGGGGGGGGGCGGGGCGGGGGGCGGGGCCGCCGGGGCG
>JADGGM010000329.1 GCA_019689955.1 Gemmatimonadaceae bacterium | reverse complement strand
GGGCAACCACGCCCCGCGCGCGCCGCGCGGCTCGGCTCAGCGTTCCAGGGCACCGGCAGCCACCCCTCCGACGCGCCCCGGAGCCGGCTCCTGCCGCTCGATGCGCATCCCGTAGAACGACCGCCACACGAAGAACACCGAGACCGCGAAGAACGCCGCCGCGAGGATGTGGCTCAGCGCCGGACCGCGGTCCGCGGTCAGCGAGACGGCCAGCTCCACCGCGAGCAGCCCGAACAGCGTCGTGAACTTGATGATCGGATTCATTGCCACCGAAGACGTGTCCTTGAACGGGTCGCCGACCGTGTCCCCCACCACCGTGGCGGCGTGCAGGTCGGTCCCTTTCTGCTTGAGCTCCACCTCGACGATCTTCTTCGCGTTGTCCCACGCACCGCCGGCGTTGGCCATGAAGATCGCCTGGAACAGCCCGAACAGCGCGATCGAGATCAGATACCCGATGAAGAAATAGGGTTCCACGAAGGCGAACGCCAGCGCGGCGAAGAACACCGTCAGGAAGATGTTGAACATCCCGCGCTGCGCATACACGGTGCAGATCTCCACGACCTTCTTGCTGTCGGCCACCGAGGCCTTGGTGACCCCCTCCAGGCGGATGTTCTGCTTGATGAACTCCACCGCCCGATACGCCCCGGTGGTCACGGCCTGCGTGGACGCGCCGGTGAACCAGTAGATCACCGCGCCGCCGGTGATGAGGCCGAGCAGGAACGGCGGGTGCAGGAGCGAGAGCTTGTCGAGGTTCTGCGTGAGCCCGCTCGTGAGCGCGACGATGATCGAGAAGATCATCGTCGTGGCCCCCACGACGGCGGTGCCGATGAGCACCGGCTTGGCGGTCGCCTTGAAGGTGTTCCCGGCGCCGTCGTTCTCCTCGAGGAAGTGCTTGGCCGCCTCGAAGTTCACGGTGAAGCCGTGCTCGCGCTGGAGCTGCTCGGCGATCCCGGGCACCTGCTCGATCAGCGACAGCTCGTACACCGACTGCGCATTGTCCGTCACCGGCCCGTACGAGTCCACGGCGATGGTGACCGGCCCCATGCCGAGGAACCCGAAGGCGACGAGCCCGAACGCGAACACCGCCGGCGCGACCATGAGCGCGCCGAGCCCGGTGGACGCCACCCAGGCGCCGATCGCCATGAGCCCCATGATCGCCATGCCGAGCCAGTAGGCGCTGAAGTTCCCCGCCACGAACCCGGAGAGGATGTTGAGCGACGCGCCCCCCTCACGCGAGGAGGTCACCACTTCCTTCACGTGCCGCGCATCGACCGAGGTGAACACCTTCACGAGCTCGGGGATGAGCGCGCCGGCGAGGGTGCCGCACGTCATGATCGTCGCGATCTTCCACCAGATCGTCCCGTCGCCGAGCTGCGGGAGGAGGAACCACGAGACGAGGTAGGTGAGGGCGATCGAGATGAGCGAGGTGAGCCAGACGAGCGAGGTGAGCGGCGACTCGAAGTTCATCTGGTCCGCGTTCGCATACCGCGCCCGGGCCACGCTCTCGTTCACGAGGTACGACACGCCGCTCGCCACGATCATCACGATGCGCATCACGAAGATCCACACCAGGAGCTGCGCCTGCACCGCCGGCTCGCGCACGGCGAGGACGATGAAGGTGATGAGCGCGACGCCGGTCACGCCGTACGTCTCGAACCCATCGGCGCTCGGCCCCACCGAGTCGCCCGCGTTGTCCCCCGTGCAGTCCGCGATCACGCCGGGGTTCCGCGCGTCGTCCTCCTTGATATTGAAGACGATCTTCATGAGGTCCGACCCGATGTCGGCGATCTTCGTGAAGATCCCGCCCGCGATGCGGAGCGCCGCCGCGCCGAGCGACTCCCCGATCGCGAACCCGATGAAGCAGGGCCCTGCGTAGTCCCCCGGGATGAAGAGGAGGATCGCCAGCATCATGACCAGCTCCACGCTGATCAGGAGCATCCCGATGCTCATCCCGGCCTTGATCGGGATCGCGTAGCAGGGGTAGGGCTTCCCGCGCAGGCTCGCGAACGCGGTGCGCGAGTTGGCGAAGGTGTTCACCCGGATCCCGAACCACGCCACCCCGTAGCTCCCCGCGATCCCGAGCAGGCTGAACGCGAGGATGATGATCACCTTCGCGGCGCCGAAGTGCTGCAGCGCGCCGAAGTAGAGGAGGATCACCAGCCCGATGAACACCTCGAGCAGGAGGAGGAACTTCCCCTGCTGGATGAGGTACGTCTTGCAGGTCTCGTAGATGAGCTCGGAGATCTCGCGCATCGCCTCGTGCACGGGGAGGCGCTTGAGCTGCGCGTAGATGACGAGGCCGAAGAGCATGCCGAGCGCGCAGAAGGCGAGCCCGGCGAGGAGCATGACGTGTCCAGGGATCCCGTGGAACGCGACCTGGGTGAGGTCGGGGATCTTGAGATTCGCTTCGCCGGTCGGCTCCTGTTGCACGGGCGCGGCCGGGAGCGCCGCGGTCACAGACGATTGCGCCGCCAGTCGCGCGGCGGCCATGGGACTCACCGCGGCGCCGGCGAGCAGCGCGAAGATCACGGGGAGGAGACGACGGAGCACGTGGTCCAGCCGATTCATCGTTCTGAGCCTCCAAGGGTGACGAGCGTTCGGCAGGGCGGCTCCCGCCACCGGGTCCGCGATCACGTCGATCGGGGCGGGCAGCCGGTCGAGCAACGGGCCAACACCATGCGTGGCGCGACGGGCGTCACGACCCGCGTTCCACCCTCCGCCACATGTAGTACACGGGAACACCGAGCAAGACCAGCACGAGCCCCGAGATCGCCTGCGTGCGCGTCTCGGCGGCAATGAGCAGAATCACGGCGACCCCGGCGGCCATGAGAATGTAGAGCGCCGGGAGGACGGGATAGCCGAGCGTGCGATACGGCCGCTCCGCGTCCGGCCGCTTGGCGCGGAGCACGAAGAGCCCGATCGTCGTGAACGTGTAGAACGTGAGCGAGGCGAAGATCACGTAGTTGAGGAGCTGCCCGTACGTCCCGGTGAGACAGAGCAGCGACGCCCACACTCCCTGCAACACCAACCCCCACGCCGGGACGTGGCGCGCGTTGAGCGTCCCCGCGCGCCGGAAGAAGAGCCCGTCGCGCGCCATCGCGTAGTACACGCGCGCCCCGGAGAGCACGAGCCCGTTGATGCACCCGAAGGTGCTCACCAGGATGGCGATCGCCATCACCGCCTCCCCGCTGGCGCCGAAGATGACCTGCGCGGCGGCGGTCCCCACGCGGTCCTCGGTCGCGTGCGTGATCCCGCGCGCCAGCACGGTGGCGCCGTCGGCGGCGCCGTGCAGCGGGAGCACGGTCAGGTACGACACGTTCGCCAGCACGTACAGCACCGTCACGAGCCCGGTCCCCAGCGCGAGGGAGAGGGGGAGGTTCCGCTTGGGGTCGTGCACCTCGGCGGCCGCGAACGTCACGTTGTTCCACGAGTCGCTGGAGAAGAGCGACCCCACGAGCGCGGCCCCGAAGGCGAGGACGAACGCCCCCGTCACGTCGGTGTGCCCCACGAACTGCCCGGGCCCGAAGTTCGCCGCGACGGCGGTCGCGTTCCGCCCCACGGTGAGCCCCAGGATCACGAGCAGTGCCAGCGCCCCCGCTTTGGCGGCGGTGAACGTCGTCTGGACCAGCTTCCCCTCGCGGATCCCGCGCAGGTTCACCCAGGTGAGGAGCCACACGACCGCGAGCGCGATGAGCCGCTGCGGGCTCAAGCCCACGTCGATCGTGCCGCCGGCCGTGGTGAAGGTGTGGTGCGGGAACCAGACATAGAGCGTCGGCGCGCTCGCCGGCCAGAGCACGCCGAGGAAGCGCGCGAACGCCACCGCCACGGCGGCGATCGTCCCGGTCTGGATCACGAGAAAAAGGGTCCACCCATAGAGGAAACCCATGAGTGGACCCAATGATTCGCGGAGGAAGACGTATTGCCCGCCCGCTCGGGGGAACATCGCGGCGAGCTCTCCGTACGCCAGCGCCCCGAGCAGCGTCATGACTCCGGTGATCACCCACACCGTCAGCAGCCAGAACGGCGAGCCCACCAGGCGTCCCATGTCGGCGCTGACGATGAAGATCCCGGAGCCGATCATGGTGCCGGCCACGAGCATCGTCGCGTCGGTCAGGGTGAGCGCCTTGACGAATCCTGCGGGCGATTCCGTACTGGCGCCACGATCGGCGATCGCAGTAGTCATTGCTCTCCTCAGGAAGACGGGCTGAGATCCGGCTGGAAGGACGTGCCGGCGCCGGGGGGGCCACCTGGCCACCTGCGAGATACCACCAGGACAGTGGCGGCAAACCTAACGATGGGCCGCGCGGTCGGCCAGGGCAGGAAGATACGACCGCGCGCCCCCAGCCCGCTAGAGCGCGCGCGGAGCACGTGCCGCACGCACCGTTACAGCGTGAGCTGCGTGACGTACACCGAAGGCACCGGCGTCCCGTCCATGCGGTGCGCGGGGCGGAAGCGATACTCGCTCAGCCGCTCGCGCAACTGCCGGTCGTACCCCGAGTCCCCCGACGACTCGAACTCCACCTTCACGATCTTTCCATGCTCGTCGATCGTGAAGCGCAGCTCCAGCGTGCGCCCCTGCACGCGCTTGGGCACGGGGAGCGATGGCATCACGAGAAACTCCGGGGTGGCTGGATAGATCGTCCCGGTCC
>JADGGM010000328.1 GCA_019689955.1 Gemmatimonadaceae bacterium | reverse complement strand
TGTGCACCGCCGCCGTATCCAGCTTGGGCGCGGTGAACTGGAGGTAGAGCAGCTGGAACAAGGTCTCCAGGTCCTTGGGCGAGCCGGCCAGGTCGATCGCTTCATCGGCATAGCCGATCTCGATCCGGAAGGTCTTGAGCCCTGTGGTCTCGAGCTCCTGCCGAAGCGTGGTGCGGTCGTGCTGCCCCAGCCCCGCCGCCGCGGTCATGAGCTTGGCCACCATGCGGCCGGGGCTCAAGAAGAGCGAGTCGGGCATGCGGGAGAACCCGCCCGGGCTCCAGGCCTTGAGCAGGACCTCGTCGGGGTCGTTCGCCGTGGGCTTGAGGAGCACCCGCGCCCCATTCGAGAGCGTCCACTCAGTGACGCCTGCCACTTTGTGCGACGTCTCTCGCACGATCCGCCCCGGCGTAGGCAGCCGATCGAGCAGGGGGCTCTCGGCCACCGCGGTCTCCGGGTCGCTCGGGAGCGCGGTGTGCTCCACGGAGTCGATCAACGCCAGGATGCTCTCCCGTGTCGGCGACCGCACGTGGCTGAAGCGCGGGAGGCGGACGAAGATCCGCTCCCCGGCCCGCGTCTGCCAGAGCGTCCGTGCCGCCTGGGCCACGACCTCCGGGGTGATCGTGGGCAAGATTTGGCGAGCCAGGGCGAGCTCTTGCTCGGGGCTTAAGAGCAGCCCCTCGCCGGTGAGGAAGTGCGCGACGTACTCGTTGGCATAGGCTGCGGACGGCCGGGCGAGGGCGCTCGTCGCGGCCCCCTCGAGCTGGCGCAGGAGCGCCGCCTTCTCCCGTGCGAGCGTGGCCGTGGGCACCCCGTGCTGGGCGACGCGCTGCATCTCCGTGAGCACCGCGGCGAGCCCCCGCTCCAGGCTGTCCGGCCAGGCGACGAGGCTCACCCCCACCAGATTCAACGGCCGCACCATGCGGCCCCGCTCGATCGCGGCCGTGAGGAAGGGCCGCGAGGGCTGCTGGCGGATCGCCAGGAGCCGCGCCTCCAGGTGCTGCCAGAAGAGCTCCTGCACCAGCTGCTGCCTGAGCGCCGCGCGGGGATCGCTGGGGAGCGCCGGCGCCGGCCAGAGCGCCTCAATCGAGGGAGTTACCCACCCTTCGTACACGTCCACCACCGGCTCACTCGCCGAGGAGAGCAAGGGCGTGACCCGCGCCCGGGGCTTCTCCCGCGCCGGGATCGCCCCGAAGCGCCGCGTAATCTCCCGGAGCATCTGCTGGCGGTCGAAATCGCCCACCACGACCACAGCCATGAGGTCCGGCCGGTACCAGTCGTGGTAGAACCGCCGGATCGGCCCCGGCTGGGCCGTCTCGATCAGCGTCGTATCTCCAATCGGCGCACGCACCCGATAGCGCGAGTCCCCATACCAGAGCGAGTCGTAGTGGGCACGGTAGTTCTGCACGACCGTGTCCACCAGCGCGCGCAACCGCCACTCGCCCATGACCACGCCCCGCTCGGCGACGACCTCACTGGAGTCGATCGTGATCCCGCCCGACGCCCAGTCCTGGAGTGCGTCGAGCCCCTTGCCGAGGATCGCGGGATCGTCGCTCGGCAGCGTGACCAGGTAGACGGTCTCGTCCGCGGTCGTGTAGGCATTGAGGTCGGCCCCGAAGCGCATCCCGCTCGCCTCGAGGAAGTCGATCAGGCTGTTGTGCGGGAAGTGTGTCGTGCCGTTGAAGGCCATGTGCTCGAGGAAGTGGGCGAAGCCGCGCTGGTCGTCGTCTTCCTGGAGCGAGCCGGCGTTGACGGCGAGCCGGAGCTCGACGCGGTGCGCCGGCGATTTGTTGACGCGCAGATAGTAGCGGAGCCCGTTCGGCAGCGTGCCGACCGTGAGCGCCGGGTCCTGCAGCGCGTCGGCGCTCCCGGCCCCGGCGGCCGGCACCGCGAGCGGGCGGCCTGGCTCTGGCAAGGCGACCGAGCTCCTGCGCGGGCTGCGGGCGCTCGGCTCTGACCGCGTTCCGGGCCAGCTCGGACTCCCGACCGCTGCGCGAGCTGCGATGAGGAGGACGGCGCCGAGCACTGCCGGGCCGCGGCGCGGCGCTCCGACTCGCAACATCCAATGGCTAGCGCGCGGCACGGGAGGCCCCTCCCTCACTGCGGTGCAGTAAAGCATCAATCTTCTGACTCAACTGGTCGAATCCAGGTCCGCTATTATCCAGATACTCAACGCCACCGCACTGATAATCCACGATCATGCCGTCCTGGTCGACGAGATAGAAATGAGACCCGCATCCACGCGATTGCTTGCTGCCAGAGTCATAGCGAGTGGCGTTCGAGTCCGGCTTGTCGATGCGGCGGCCGTCGGGGGCGTTGAGGTTCCCGAAGGCGGTCGTCGAGACCGCGAGCGTGCCCGGGATGCCGTGCCCGGCCATCCAGCGAGCGCTGTAGGCCGCCTCTTCGGCCGGCGAGAGCGGCGGGGCGTACATGAAGTACCCATACGTTCGCGACACCACGGTAATCTCCAGCGGCGGGAAGCGCTCGGCGAGCCGCCGGAGGTTCACAGCCGCCGCCCAGCACTGATGCCACTCGTCCCTCCTATCCGTGGAGGCAAAGTCGAGCCAGTGTCCGATGCCATCGACGCATCGCGTGCGATCGAGAAAGACCACGAGGGCCACATGTCCAGGCGTCGGGTGTAGGTGACGCGCGCTGTCTTGGGGAAACCAAAAGTCGGCCGTGATCGGCGGCGCCTTCTCCCCGAGCGGCCCGAGGTCGATCAGCTCCGGGCGCCGCTTGCTCCATCTCGCCCACATGCTTCGCAGGAGGCTCATGTAGGCCGCCGTGCTCCGCCGCAGGCTGTCCAGCAGCACCCGGTCGCCCACGATAGTACTCCAGGCCATCATGTAGGCGGTAAACGGCCCGCCCGACTCCTGGAACTCCTCCGACTCGCGCTCGGCGGGGGTGAGCGAGTCGGCGATCGCCACCACTTGCTGCGCCGCGCGCCGCGCCCGCGCTGTGTCGTGGACCCCCGCCGCTTGCCCCATGAGCTGGACGTAGATCTTCAGGCGCTCCAGCCGATCCGCCTTGTGCCGGGCCCGCTCGCTGAGGAGCGACTCGGCCGCCGCCAAGCGCACGGGCTGGGCCTGCAGGTAGATCCCAACCACCGAGTCGATGATGGCCGTCCGTTCAACGTCCGCTTGCTTTGGGTCGACCGCTGCCAGCCGGCGTCTAAGGAGCACGGCGGCATCGCTGTCTCGGCCTGCCTCCAGGTAGAGCGCGAAGAGGGGGCCGAACTCCCTGAGTGTGCCCGTGGGCGCGGCCCACCGCGCCGCACAGCGCTGGGCTGTTGCGACCGCCGACGTGGGCAACGGCCGCCGCCGCGCCTCAGGGTCCCAGGGCATCGTATCGGGGATCACGTTCTGCTCCCGCCACCGCCTCCGCTCCGCTTGGCGCCGCACGCGCTCGACGGCGGCGAGACACTGGGTAGGGCGCGTGTACTCCGCGGCGTCGACGGCCGTATCCGGCCACGCGAAGCGCGTCTGCGCTGTGCAAGGCGCAACGCCAGCACCCAGCATTACGACACTGGCCAGGATTGCCGGGCGCGCCCTCCGCGAGGAAAGAACTAGCCGGAGCATACGCCCTCCGGGCTCCACGTACTCTTGCTCATATTGCATGGCGTTAGATCGCGTCAATCGTGGAGGTGAAACTGAAGTCCCGGGCCTTGAGCGGCGGCACGATCGCCGGTGTGAGCTCGCCGCCGGGTTGTTTGGTCGGCCGGAAGACCCGCACCGGGGTCCCGAGCTGCTCCAGACTGTTCAAGACAAACAAGGGCGACTCCGTAAACCGGAAGTTCTTCACCGCCTTCGTGATCTTTCCGTTTTCGATCAGCCACAACCCGTCCCGGGTGAGCCCCGTCGAGAGCAGGCTCTCCACGTCGAGCGTGCGCACGTTCCAGAACCGGGTGACCAGGAGCCCCCGCTTGGTGGTCTTGATCATCTCCTCGATCGAGGTCTCACCCCCGCTCATCCGGTAGCCGATCGGCCATCGCACGGGCTCGTTCCGGTTGAGCTGGGCCAACGCGTACTCCCGATTGTAGGCGAGGTTGGTCAAGACCCCGTGGTCGATCCAGGTCACCGGCTGCATCCCCGGCTCGGGGAGGATTCCGAGCTCCGGATCCGCCGGGTCATGACTGATGGTGATCCGCTCATCCACCACCTTGAGCCCCAGCTTCGTCCGCCACAGCCCGAGCACCTCATCCCGCGCCAGCCGCCAGGGGCTGGGATAGCCACCCTCAGGGGTCCTCCGGTCCATGGAGCCCACGAGGATCTCCAGGAGGTCGGCCACCGCTTGGGGCTCGAGGATCACCGTGTAACGCCCGGGCTCCAAGGTCACCGGGTTCCGTGCGGCCAGCGCCTTCTCCAGCGCCCGCGTGGCCAGCCCTTGGGCGTCGATCGTGCGCCAGTCGTAGCCGGAGAGCCCCGCCCAGCCCGAGGCACTCCCCGTCTGGTCCCGCACCGTCATCGAGCACTGCGCCTGCGTCCACTGCACATAGGGCTCCTCCCACGGCGCGTAGGGCCCCGTCGGCCGCGCCGAGCTCACCCGCATCCGCGAGGCACCCCGCAGCTCCAGGTAGCCCGCCGAGAGCAGCCCCTTCGCCTCCGCCGGACCAATGACCGCCCGCGCGAGCTCCCCCCGCGCCTCCGTGCTCAGACCATACG
>JADGGM010000327.1 GCA_019689955.1 Gemmatimonadaceae bacterium | reverse complement strand
ACCCGAACGAGCATCAGTATCCCGGATTCTGATGCAGATTCGGGTTCGTGGCAATCGCGTCCGCGGGGATCGCGAAGATCGTGCGGTAGTCCCCGTTCGGCTCATGGTTGAACCACGCCTTCTTCGTGAACACGCCGAACCGGATCAGGTCGGTGCGGCGGTGCCCCTCGACCGCGAACTCCCACCCGAGCTCATCCAGGAAGCGCCCGTACTGGATGTCCGCACCGCCGTTGGTGACCGGCGTGCCGCCCGGCCCCGTCTTCACGACCCCGTCGACGTCGTACCAGCCGTAGTTGTACGAGCTCCCCTGCAGGAGCTGAGCCCCCGTCACCGTGGCCTTCGATGGATCGTTCGGGAAGGCGCGCTGCCGCACCTCCGTCACGATCGCCGCGGCGTCGTCCGGACGCCCGGTGCGCAGGAGGGCCTCCGCCTTCATCATGAGCACCTCCGCGTAACGCAGCACGGGGTAGTCGACGTCCGACGTCCCCGTCTCCCCGGCGTAGATCTCGTACTTCCAGACCGGGTAGCCGTTGTTGAAGTCGGTGCTGTCGATGCGCGGGACGTACTGCACGAAGTTGTACCCGCGCCCCTGTGAGTCGAACTGCGGCCCAATGAGCCACGTGTCCTTGAGGCGCACGTCGGCCGTGTCGTACGTGCTGATGAACTGCGGGTTCGACGCGCTCCCGCCCCACGGTTGCGCCTGGAGGTTGAAGACGTAGCGCAGGTCCGGCTTGAGGGTCTTCATGTGGAAGCTGCTGCAGCACGCGTTGATCGCGTCGTAGGGGACGACGAAGATGTTCTCGTGCGAATTCTCGTTGTGCCGCGAGAACGGGGTCCGGTAGTCGGCGTCGAGGTCGTACTTCCGCGAGTCGATGATCTGCTGCGTCGTGACGAGCACCGAGTCCCATTGCGGGGTGCCGGTATAGACCTCCGCGTTCAGGTACACGCGGGCCAGGATGCCGAGCGCGGCCCACTTGTTCATCCGGCCGTACATCGCCGTGCCGGTCTCCTCCGACAGGTCGGGGAGCACCGACCGCAGCTCGCTCACCACGAAGTTGTACACCTCCGTCCGGGTCGCCTGCGCGGGGAGATCCTTCGCCGTGAAGTCGGTGACGATCGGGACGTTGCCGAAGTTGTCGAGCAGGAGCGAGTAGTAGTACGCCCGAAGCGCGCGCAGCTCCGCCGTGATGCTCGTCTTCGTGGCCTCGTCCGTGGGGACGATGCTCGAGTCGATCTGGTAGAGCACCCGGTTGATCGCGTTCACCCCGCTGAACACGCGGTTCCAGAGCGCGTCGGGCTGCCCCTGGTTCGGGTCCCACCGGTGCTCGTGGAGGCGGATGTACGTCCCGCCGTCGTACCACCCGTTCGGGCGCACCGGCGTGATGAACTCATCCGCTGTCTCCTCCTGGAAATCCAGGTTCCCGTACCAGTCCATCCACACTCCGCGCAGCGGCGTGTACGCCGGCGCGATGAGCGAGGCCATGTCCTTGCCGGTGGGTTTGAAGTTCTGGTCCGTCACCTCGGTGAACGGCGACTCCGTGAGGTTCGTGCACGAGGCGACGACGACTGCCAACCCGAGCGCGAAGAGCGCCGATCGGCAGCGAGCGTAGCGATGTCGCATGGCAGCACCGTCCTTGTGGCTATGGGGCATCGAGGGCACCCTGGTGGTCAGAAGGTCAGGTTGAGGCCGAGCGTGAACGTGCGCGTCGTGGGGTACGTGTCGCGCACGTCGTCGCCGGGGCTCAGCGGGTCCGACGAGCCCAGCGTGGTGACCTCGGGGTCCATCCCCTTGTAGCCGGTGAACGTGAACAGGTTGCTCCCCGCCGCGTAGATGCGGGCGTTGGAGACCCCCCGCGAGAAGGGACCGAGCAGGCGCGCCGGCAGCGTGTAGCCCACCGTCACGTTGTCGATCTTCCAGTAGTCGCCGTTCTCGATGTAGTAGCTGACGAGCGTCAGGTCGTAGTTCAGCCGCCGCTTCCCGTACACCTTGTTGAACGCGGAGCGCAGCATGTTGTACTGCGTGATCGACGGGTTCTCGTAGAACATCCGCATGAAGTTCAGGATCTGGAACCCGAACGCGCCGCGCATGTTGACGCTCAGATCGAAGCTCTTGTAGCGGACGGCGTTGTTCCACGCCACGTAGTGCTTGGGAAGCCCGTTGCCGAGCACGCGCTTGTCCTTCTCCTTGGCATCGCGGATGGAGATCCGGTTGCCGGTGGAGTCGAGGACGATCCACGCGCCGGTGGTGTCGATGTCCACCGACTTCCACCCCCAGAAGTTGCCGATCGGCCCGCCCACGTCGATGCGGTGCGTGGCCATCTGCACGGGCTCACCGGTATACCCGGTGTAGAAGAAGTCGGCGGTCTGGTAGACGCTGTTGGAAAGGCTCACCAGCTTGTTGGTGTTGGTGGACCAGTTGGCGCTCGTCGTCCATCGGACATCGCGCCCGCGGATCACGTCCCAGGAGAGGGACGCCTCGATCCCCTTGTTCCGCATGTGCCCGACGTTGGCGAGGATGCTGTTATACAGATACGGCGGGACGGGGACCGAGTAGTTGTAGAGCATGTCGCGCGTGTCGCGCTGGTAGACGTCCATGGTGCCGCTCAGGCGCGAGTCGAACAGCGCGAAGTCGAGCCCGACGTCCACTTCCGCCTTTTCTTCCCAGCGGAGGTCCGGGTTCGGGTTGCGGACCGGGGAGAGCCCCTGCACCCACTGCCCGTTGTAGAGGAACTTGCTGCCGTATCCGTAGCTCGTGAGCGAGAGGTACGGATCGCGTGGCGCGATGCCCGTGATCCCCCAGCCGGCACGGAGCTTGAGCTGGTTTACCCATGGAAGCGCTTGCATGAAGTGTTCGTTGCCGATCTGCCACCCGGCCGAGATCGCGGGGAAGAGCCCCCATCGGTGGTTCTCACCGAACTTCGAGTTCCCCTCGTAGCGGAGGCTCCCCATGAGGAGGAACCGGTTGTCCCAATCGTAGTTCAGGCGGCCGAAGAAGCCGATCAGCTTGGAGGCTTCCTTGCCGCTGCTCATCGACGCATGCCCGTCCGTGAGCGCGCTCCCCTGCCCCAGTTGATTGTAGCCGAAGAGGTCCGTGGGGAAGCCGTAGTTGTACGCGCTGAACCCGTCCCCCTCGAACTCCTGGTAGCTGTACCCGCCGAGCACCGTGAAGTGGTGCCGGCCGATCGCGTTGTCGTAGGTCCCGGTGAGCTCGAGGATGTCGCTGACGGTGTCGGTCGCGGAGCGCGAGGCGGTCCCGTTGAGCCCCGTCTGCGTGGTGTTCACGTGGCGGAAGGTCGTCGCGTCGCCGCCCTGGGATTCGCCGCGCTCCGTGCCGACGAGGAGGGAGACGTTCAGCTGGTCGATCGGCCGGAACCGGATGGTGCCGTGGACCCGGAGATCGCGGGACTCGTAGTCGCCGTTCTCCTCATTGAGGAGGCCGAGCGGGTTGGTGTAGAAGTATCCGCCGCGCTCCTGCCACGCGCCGGTGCTGTCGACGATCCGATCGGTGGGGTTCCGGATGAGCGCCTGGCGCCAGATGTAATTGAAGTCCGGCCCGTCGAAGTAGTTGTGGACGCGGCTCAGGAGCTCGAAGTCGGTCTCGAGCTTGCCGTCGTACATGTTCTGCACGAGGCTGATGCGCCCGGTCATCGACTTGTTGTTCGAGCGCTTGAAGATCCCCTGCGTGTTCTCGTAGTTGAACGACGCCGTGTAGCTCGAGTTCGTGCTTCCGCCGCTGATGCTGATGTTGTGCCGTTGGCTCAGCGGCTTGCGGAGCACGGCGTTCTGCCAGTTGGTGTTGTAGCCGAGGTCCTGGAAGCTGACCCCCTCGCCGATCAGGCGGCGGTAGTCGGCGGCGGTGAGGAAGTCGGGGGACTTGGCGATGGTCTGGTAGCTCCCGTAGCCGTCGTAGCGGATGGTGGGTTGCCCGCCGTTGTACCGCTTGGTGGTGATGAGGACGACGCCGTTGGACGCGCGCGAGCCGTAGATGGCGGCGGCGGAGGCGTCCTTGAGGACGCTGATCGACTCGATGTCGCGCGGCGGGACGGTGTTGAGGTCCCCGGGGATGCCGTCGATGAGGACGAGGGGGCTGCGCGGCCCTTCGAGGGTGGTGGTGCCGCGGAGCATGATCTCGGTGCCGGCCCTCGGGTCGCCGCTCGGCGTGGTGACGGAGAGCCCGGGCATCTTCCCGGAGATGAGGGAGGCCGCATCGCGCGCCGGCGATTCGTTGAACTCGTCGGACGTGACGCTGGCGACGGCGCTGGTGACCTGCTCGCGGCGCTGGGTGCCGTAGCCGACGGCCACGACTTCCTTGAGCATGATGGCGAAGGGAGTGAGGCGGAAGCTCACGGTCGTCGTGGCGCCGGGGGTGACGGTGACGGTGTCCTCGGCGAAGGCGTACCCGATGCGCTGGGCACGGACCGCGACGCGTCCGGCGGGGACGTCGCGGATGACGAAGTGCCCATCGGCGTCGACCGCGGCGCCAAGCTTGAGGGCGAGGATGGCGACCTGTGCGCCGGTGAGGGGGGCGCCGGTGGAGGAGTCGGTCACCGTGCCGGCGATCTGGCCGGTGCCCTGGGCGAGGAGCGAGGCGGCGCTCACGACGACGAGCGCGCCGGCGATCGTCAGACGACAAAACCACGTTCGCATCGTCGACCTCCTGTGGGG
>JADGGM010000326.1 GCA_019689955.1 Gemmatimonadaceae bacterium | reverse complement strand
GGCGCGGAGCACGGAATCCGCGCCGGAGTTCCACGGGAGGTGCCCCATCGGCGGTGTGGTGCCTCGCATCCCGTAGCGCGAGAGCTCCAGCGCCTGGAGGCGTGTGGCGTCGACCGCTGGGGGGAGCGCGGCCAGCACCGCGCTGGGGAGCGCGGGCGTCGCGCCGAGGAGCGCCGGGAAGGCGCGGATCCAGCTCTGCGCGATCGGGTCCGGGGCGGGGTCCATGACGAAGCTCACGCGCCCCGTGTGCGCGTTCACCACGGCGGAGCCGGCGTGGTGCACGTAGCTGTACTCGTGGTCGCCTAGCGGGGCGTGCTCGCTCAGCGGGTAGTAGTCGCTCGCGCTGTAGAGGTCCACGACCCAGAAGAGCGAGTCGGCGCCGAGGACGGGGAGCACCGTGGTCCCCTGCACGAAGAACGGCGCCAGCGCGCGCACGCGCTCGCGCACCCCGCGGCGCGTGACGATGCGCAGGTGCGCGCGCGCCACCTCGCTCGAGAGGAGGTGGACGTTCTGCCGGCTCCACGCGAAGGCGAGGCGGGAGAGCCCGTCAACGAGGTCGGGCGCCGCCACGGCGCCGGTGGAATCCGGGACGAGCACGTAGCTGGCGGGGGCGTCGTAGACGAGCACGCGCGGGAGCGTGGCCGCGTCGCGGTCCCCGGCGCGCGGCCCCTCGACCACCGGCTCCCCGCTCCCGTCCGCGGCCGCCGCGCGGACGCGCGTGACGTGCCACGGCGCCGGTGCGCGCGCCTCGGGGTCCCCGGTCTCGCCGGGGCCATCGAGGAGGAACGCGGTGATCCCCGCTGCGGAGGAGTCCCACGCGACCCCGCGCGGCACGCCGTCGATCCACCGGAGCCGGAGCAGCGCGCGCTCGAGCGCCGCCGGGTCCCACACCGAGATGGCATCGATCGCGTCGCCGGGGTCGCGGAAGGCGAGCGAGTCTCCCGCCCCCACGCGGTCGAGCGCGTAGGCGCGGCGCGTGTAGTCGCTCCGCACCTGCCGGTACGGGCGCTCCCGCGCCTCGGGGGAGCTCTCCCCGGCGAGGTGGCGGGCCACCGCGGGGGCGACCTGCCGCAGCCCGAGCGCGAGGATGAGCACCGCCGAGACGCCCGCGAACGCGACGCGGATCTGTCCGGTCCACCCGAAGAAGAGCACCACGAACGCGGCGGCGCCCGTGAGGATCGAGAGCCAGAGGTTCACCGGGATCATCGCGCGGTGATCCGTGAACGTGAACGCGCCGTGGTCGCCGCTCCCGTTGAGCATCACCTTGTACGCGTCGAGCCGATAGCTCCAGGCGAGGACGAGGAGCATGAGGCAGCCCAGGACCACGAGGTGCCGGCGCACGTAGTGGGACACGTACAGCGTCCCCCGCTCCCAGCGCAGGCTCGGCGTGAGCGCGTAGAGGAACACCACCAGCGCGGTGGCGAGGAGGACGACGATCAGCGTCCAGACGTACAGCGTGTTCTCGAGCGGGAGCCAGTACACGAAGAAGCCGAGGTCCGACTCGAAGTACGGGTCCGCCTCCCCGAACGACACGCCTCCGCGCGCGAGGGCGAGCGAGGTCCAGCTCCCGCCGCCCAGCGCGAGCAACGCGCCGAAGATGACCGACAGTACGAGCGCCGCGCCGACGAGGTAGCGCCCCGGCACCTCCTCGCCGATCTCGAGGTTGGCCACGCGCCGCGGGAGGACGAGGGAGACGACGCTGTGCCGTACGGCGTACAGGTTGGCGAACACGAACGCGGCCGCGATCGTCCCCGTGGAGAGGCGGAGCACCAGCGAGAGGACCGTCTTCCGGTCCCACACCGCGGTGGCATCGAGCGCGGCGTACCAGCGGTAGTCGGCGTACACGCCGGCGAGCGCGCGCCCCGCGAGGAGGAGCGCGGCGATGGCGACGAGGACGAGGACCGACCACCGCGAGCGGCGCACGCTAGACGCGCACCCCCTGGGCGCGCAGCCACCCCTCCAGCTCGGCGCGGATCGCGGCGAGCCGTTCCTCCGTGCGCGCCTCGAAACGGAGGACGAGCACCGGCTGCGTGTTCGACGCGCGGATGAGCCCCCACCCGTCGCCGAACAGCACGCGCACCCCGTCGACGTCCACGACCTTGTGCGTCGCGCGGAAGTGGCGCACGGCGTCGTCGACGATGCGGAACTTGATGTCTTCGGGGCAGTCGACGCGGATCTCCGGCGTGGAGACGTACTTCGGGACGTCGGCGAGGAGCTCGGCGATCCCCTTCCCCGAGTCGGCGACGATGCGCAGGAGACGCGCGGCGGCGTAGAGCGCGTCGTCGTGGCCGTAGAACCCCTCGGTGAAGAACATGTGCCCCGACATCTCCCCGGCGATCGGGGCGTGCAGCTCCTTCATCTTGTCCTTGATGAGCGAGTGCCCGGTCTTCCACATCACCGGGACGCCGCCGGCCTTTTCGATCTCGTCGGGGAGCGCCTGCGAGCACTTCACGTCGAAGATGATCGACTTTCCCCGCCCGGTGCGGGCGAGCACGTCGCGCGCGTACAGGATGAGCACGTGGTCGCCCCACACGATCCCGCCGTTCGCGTCGATGACGCCGATCCGGTCCGCGTCGCCGTCGAACGCGATCCCCACATCGGCCTTCTGCGCGCGCACGGTGGCGATGAGGTCGTGGAGGTTCTCGACGACGGTGGGATCGGGGTGGTGGTTGGGGAACGTGCCGTCGCTCTCGCAGTACAGGCCGTTCCAGGTGACGCCGAGTCGGTCGAACAGCTTGGGGGCGACGAGCGAGCCGACGCCGTTGCCGCAGTCGATCACCACGCGCAGCGGGCGCGAGAGCGCCCCGGTGCGCGTCGCGATGTCGGCCACGTAGCGGTCGATGATCCGCTCCTCGACCACGCGCCCCGTGCCGGCCGGGAAGTCGCCGGCGGTGATGAGGCGGTAGAGCTCCTGGATCGCGTCGCCGTGGAGGGAGCCGTGCCCGACGCAGAGCTTGAACCCGTTGTACTCGGGCGGGTTGTGCGACCCGGTGATCTGGATCCCGCCGGCCACGGGGAGGTTGTGGAGCGACCAGTAGAGGAGCGGGGTGGGCACGACGCCGACGTCGATCACGTCGACGCCGGACTCGGTGAGCGCGCGGACGAGCGAGTCACGCAGCGCCCCCCCGCTCGGCCGGTTGTCGCGCCCGACGGCGATCGGGCCGCGGACGCCGCGCTGCGCGAGGTACGCCGCGAAGGCACGCCCCACGGCGTGCGCCACGCGCGGCGTGAAGTCCTGGCCGACGACGCCCCGGATGTCGTACTGGCGGAAGATCTGCTGGCTGATGCTCGACGGTGTGACGCTCATGGCTCTCCTCGAAAACAGCGCGAGGCCGCATGGGCGGCCTCGCGCGATTCATCGGTCGGGCGCGGCCGAAACGCGCGGCGGGCCCGCTCTCGGCGCCACGTAGGCGGTCGGCGCGCTCAATCGCGTGAGCCCCACCACCCCCGCCGGGACCACCCCGAAGAACAGCAGCACGATCACCGACACCCCGATCACCAGGAAGGTGGGCATCGCGATCGGCCGGAGCGCGGGCGCATCGGCCGGGCGGGGGCGCATGAACATGTAGACGATCACCGCAAGATAGTAGCCCGCCGAGACGACGCTCGTGAGCACGAGCACCACCGCGAGCACCGTCTGCGGGTGCAGCGCCTCGAGTGCGGCTTTGAGCACGTACCACTTGGCGAAGAACCCCATCCCGCCGGCGATCGGGAACCCGAGGAGCGCCAGCATGAACACGGTCATCGCGCCGGCGAGCCAGGGGTTCGCGTTCCACAGCCCGCCGAAGTCCGCCAGTTGCTGGTGCCGCTCCCCGGGCTCTCCCACGACCATGACGACGGCGAAGGCGCCCATCGTCGCCAGCGTGTAGGCGACGAGGTAGAAGAGGAACGCCGACGCGCCCTCCGCGCTGTTCGCGGCGAGCGCGACGAGGAGGTAGCCGGCGTGGGCGATGCTCGAGTAGGCGAGCATACGCTTGACACTCTTCTGGGCGAGCGCGATCAGGTTCCCGACGACCATCGTGAGGATCGCGAGCCAGCCGATCACGGGGAGCCAGGCGCTGGTGGCGCCGGGGAACGCCTCGTGCCACACGCGCAGGAACGCGGCGAACGCCGCCGCCTTCACCCCGGCGGCCATGTACGCGGTGATCGGAGTCGGGGCGCCCTCGTACACGTCGGGCACCCACATGTGGAACGGCACCGCGGCGACCTTGAAGCCGAGCCCGATGATCAGGAGCCCGACGCCGACGAGGACCATCGGCGCGTGCTGCACCGTCGCCCCCGTCACCTTGCTCCCGATGACCCCGATGTCGGTGGAGCCGGTGCCGCCGTAGACGAGCGCGATCCCGTAGAGCAGGAACCCGGTGGCGAACGCGCCGAGGAGGAAGTACTTGAGCGACGCCTCGGCCGATCGCGCATTCCGCCGGTCGAGCCCCGCGAGCACGTACACGGCGATCGACATGAGCTCGATCCCGAGGAAGACGAGCATCAGGTCGCGCGCCGCGGCGAGGAGCATCATCCCTGCGGAGGCGAGGAGGACGAGCACGTACGCCTCGCTCACGATCAACCGCTCGACGCGCGAGTAGTCGAGCGCGAGCGCGAGCGCGATGACCGTGGCGATGAGGATGATCAGGTCGGTGGCCCAGCGGAAGTTGTCCACCGCGATCACGCCCGGCGCCGCCGCGCCGGCGTGGCGCGCCACCATCCACACGATC
>JADGGM010000325.1 GCA_019689955.1 Gemmatimonadaceae bacterium | reverse complement strand
GACGCGAACGGCGTCACGCTGTCGAGCGTCGCGCAGTTCCGGCCCGGGCTCCCCTTCTCGCTCACGCTGCGCGACGGCACCGTCGCGGCACGCGCCGAGGACGACGGGGCGGCGCGCGACACGGCCCATCACCCAACTCCCCGCCGGCACTGACCATGTCGTACGAGACCGACCTTGCGCGCATCGAGGCGATCGTCGCCGAGTTGGAGCGGGACGACCTGGAGCTCGACCGCGCGCTCACGCTGTTCGAGGAAGGGGTGGAGCGGCTGCGCTCCGCCGCGGCCGCGCTGAACAGGGCCGAGGGGCAGGTGCGGCTCCTCGTGGAGCACGCCGATGGGAGCTTCGAGCTTGCGGATTCCGGCGGCTGACCTCGACGCGGCCGACGCGCAGCTCGCGGCCTGGCGCGCCGCGGCCGACGCGGCCCTGCGCGCGGTCTGCGACCACTCCCTCGCCCCACTCGGCCCCGCGGTCGCCGCGGCGGTCCGCTACAGCCTCCTCGGCGAAGGGAAGCGCCTCCGCCCCCTCCTCGTCCTCGCCGCCTACCACGCGTGCGGCGGAGCCGGGGACGCCAGCCCACTCGCCGCCGCCGTCGAGATCGTGCACGCCTATTCCCTCGTGCACGACGACCTCCCCTGCATGGACGACGACGACGTTCGCCGCGGCCGTCCGACCACCCACAAGCTGCACGGCGTGCGCGTCGCCGCCGCCGCCGGCGTGGCGATGGTCCCCCTGGCCGCGCGGTGCGCCGTGCTCGCCGCGCGCGACCTCGGGTTGCCCGAGGAAGCGGGGGGCGCCATCGTTCGGGAGCTGATGCGCGCCTCCGGCGCCGGCGGGATGGTCGGGGGGCAGTTGCTCGACCTCGCCGGGGAAGGGGAGGCGCTCTCGCTCGCCGAGCTCGAGCGCGTGCACCGGGCCAAGACCGGGGCGCTCATCGCCGCCTCCGTGCGGATCGGCGGGATCGCAGCGAGGGCGACGGCGGAGCAGCAGGCGGCGCTCGGGGAGTACGGCGAGGCGATCGGCCTCGCCTTCCAGATCGCCGACGACGTGCTGGACGCCACCGCCACCACGGCGCAGTTGGGGAAGACCGCGGGGCGCGACGCGGTGCTCGGGAAGAGCACCTACCCAGCGCTCCTCGGCGTGGACGGCGCGGTCGCGCGGGCCCGCGCGCTGTGCGATCGGGCGTGCACCGCGCTCGCCGACGGCGGGGGGCTCCTGACCCCCGCACTGGCGCGGCTCGCGCAGTTCGTGGTGGAGCGCCGGTCGTAGCCGGGTCACGGACCCGGCATGGCAGGGCCACGGAGCGCGATGGTTCGGTGACGCACTAACGTTGCGCGTCGCTTATGTTTCAGGGGTGGTTGCTCACGTACTTTAGCACTGGGGTCAATGACCGTTCTCGATCGCATCGACGATCCCTCTGACCTGAAGGGGCTCTCGCGCGACGAGCTGCGCGCGCTCTCCAACGAGATCCGCGCGGCGCTCATCGACAGTTGCTCACGCACCGGCGGACACATCGGTGCCGGGCTCGGCGTGGTCGAGCTGTCGGTCGCGCTCCACTACGTCTTCGACGCGCCGCGCGACCAGCTCGTGTGGGACGTGGGGCACCAGGGGTACCCGCACAAGATGCTCACCGGCCGCAAAGGGATGTTCGAGACGCTGCGGCAGGAGGGGGGGATCTCCGGGTTCCTCAAGCGCGACGAGAGCCCGTACGACGCCTTCGGGGCGGGGCACGCCGCCACGGCCATCTCCGCCGCGCTCGGGATCGCCGTGGCGCGCGACCTCCAGCACGAGGACTTCCGCGTCGTCGCCATCGTCGGGGACGGGGCGCTCACCTCCGGGCTCTCCTACGAGGGGCTCAACAACGCCGGGGCGTCGGACCGCGACATCATCGTCGTCCTCAACGACAACGAGATGTCCATCGCCCCGAACGTCGGCGCGATCTCCAAGTACCTCGGCTCCATCCAGCGGAACCCGATCTACAACCGCGTGCGCGGCGCGATCGGGAACGTGGTCGACGAGCTCCCGGGGCCCCTCGCCTCCATCGGCACCATCGTGCGCCGATGGGAGGAGAGCATGAAGAGCTTCCTGACCCCCGGCGTCCTGTTCGAGGAGCTCGGCTTCCGCTACTTCGGCCCTATCGACGGCCACGACATCGACGTGCTCGTCGACACCTTCACCGCCGTGCGCGGGATGCGGACCCCACGGCTCGTGCATGTCATCACGCACAAGGGGAAGGGGTTCCCGGCCGGCGAGCACGTGGAGAAGTGGCACGCGCTCCCCCCGGGGCACGATCCGACAACCGGGAAGCCGCTCAAGGCCTCCACCGCCAACCCCGCCTACACCGCGGTGTTCGGGAAGGGGCTCGTGGAGCTGGGCGCGGAGCACAAGGAGCTCGTCACGATCACCGCGGCCATGCCCGCGGGCACCGGGACCGCGCTCTTCGCGAAGAGCTACCCCGACCGCTTCTTCGACGTCGGGATCGCCGAAGGGCACGCGGTGACCTTCGCCGCCGGGATGGCCACCCGCGGCCTCCGCCCCGTCTGCGCCATCTACTCGACCTTCCTCCAGCGTGCGTATGACAATGTCATACACGACGTCGCCATCCAGCACCTCCCGGTCATCTTCTGCATGGACCGCGCGGGGCTCGTGGGGGAGGACGGCCCGACGCACATGGGGCTGTACGACATCGCCTACATGCTCGCCGTGCCCGGGATGGTCGTGACCGCGCCCAAGGACGCGACGGAGATGCTCGCCCTCCTGCGGAGCGCGGTCGAGTACCGCCGCGGCCCGTTCGCGCTCCGGTACCCGCGTGACGCCGCCCCGGACGTGGCGCCCTCCATCTCGCAGATCGCCCCCGTCCCCTTCGGCACGTGGGAGGTGCTGCGGCAAGGGAACGAGTACGCGATCCTTGCCGTAGGCACCATGGTCCTCCCCGCGCTCGCGGCGGCAGAGTCCCTCGCCGCGGACGGGATCGATGTCACCGTCGTCAACTGCCGCTTCCTCAAGCCGTACGACGACGTGACGCTCACCGCGATCGTGGCCCAGCATCGGCACATCCTCGTGGTGGAGGAGGGGACGGTGGTGAACGGCTTCGGCGCGTACATGTCGACGGTGATCGAGCAGCTCGACCCGACGGTGCGCGTGGGCGTGCACGGCGTCCCCGACCGCTTCATCGAGCAGGCGCCGCGGGCCCGGCAGCTCGAGCTGGTGGGGCTCGACGCCGCGGGGATCGCGCGCAAGGTGCGGGCGCTGCACGAGAGCGAGGCGATCACGGGGTGACGCGCCTGGGCGTGGTCGGCAACCGGCGCTACGAGAAGCTGCGCGAGATCATCCAGCTCCTCGATGCGCGTGCCCCGGAGCTCGGGATGGAGCTGGCCTACGAGCCGGGCCTCCACGAGGCGGTCGGCGAGGAGCCGTGCGTGCGCCTCGACGATCCGACGCGCATCGACGCGCTCCTCACCCTCGGCGGCGACGGGACCATGCTCCGCGGCGCCCGCTTCATCGCCGGCCGCCAGATCCCGATTCTCGGCGTGAACCTGGGGCGGCTCGGCTTCCTCACCGCGTGCGCGGGGGACGAGCTGGATCGCGCGCTGGAGCGCTTCGCCGCCGGGGACTACACCGTGCAGCCCCGCATGGCGCTCGAGGCCCGTACCTCGCGCGACTCGGGACAGCGGTGGCGCGCGCTCAACGACGTCGTGCTCCACAAAGGCGGGTTCGCGCGCGTCGTGCACCTCCGCGTCCTCGTCAACGGTGAGCTGATCGGCGCCTACGCGGCCGACGGGCTCATCATCTCCACGCCGACCGGCTCCACCGCGTACAGCCTCTCCGCCGGCGGGCCGGTCGTGGTGCCGACCGTCGAGTCGATCATCCTCACCCCTGTCTCGGCGCACACGCTCGCCGTGCGCCCCGTCGTCCTCCCCCCGACCACCGACATCATGGTGAAGGCCGAGGACGGCCCCGAGGAGCTCCTCGTGACGATCGACGGGCAGGTGGGCACGACCTTCGCGCCGGGGGACACGCTGAGCGTGCGCCGGGCCGAGCGCCCGGTGCTGGTCGTACACTTTCGCGATGCCACCTTCTTCACGCGCATGCGCCGCAAGCTCGCGTGGGGTGGCCTACCGGAGCGGGACGAGACCGACTCGTGCTGACCGAGCTGCGCATCCGCAACTTCGCGATCATCGAGAGCCTCACCCTTCCCCTCGCCCCGGGGTTCAACGTGCTGAGTGGCGAGACGGGGGCGGGGAAGTCGATCATCGTCGGCGCGCTGAGCCTCCTCCTCGGCGAGCGCGCGAGCACCGACGTCATTCGCACCGGGGCCGACAAGGCCACGGTGGAAGGGGTGTTCGAGAGCACCGGCCACACGGAGCTCCTCGCGCTCCTCGATGAGCGCGGCGTGGACGTCGACGACAACACCGTCGTGCTGCGCCGCGAGGTCTCGGCCAACGGCCGGGCGCGGGCGTGGATCAACGGCACCACCACCACCGCCGGGGTGCTGGCCGAAGTCGGGCGCATGCTCGTCAACCTCCACGGGCAGCACGAGGCGCAGGCGCTGCTCGACGCGGAGTCGCAGCGCGCCATCCTCGACGCGTTCGGCGGCGCGACGGAGCAGGCCGCGCGCGGCCGCGCGCGGGCCGAGGAGCTGGCCGCCATCTCCCGCGAGATCGACGCCCTCCTCCGGCGCAAGCAGGACGCCGAGCGGCGGTCCGACTACCTCCGGC
>JADGGM010000324.1 GCA_019689955.1 Gemmatimonadaceae bacterium | reverse complement strand
CGCCCCCCGTCCGCACCACGGCGACGATCTCCTCCAGGCGGTCGAGCACATCGGCGCGGCGTCCGGCGATCGCGCGCGCCATGGCCGCGGTTTTCGCATCGAGCCCGCCGGCCCGCGCGCGCAGCAGCTCGAGCGCGCCGTCGATCGTGCGGCGCGCGTCGCCGGCCCAGGCATCGATGTCGCGCGCCGTCACCGGCTCGGGGGTGAACTCCGGCGACGCGGGGTCCGAGGCGAGCGCCTCGTGCAGCGCGCGCGTGATCGCGCCGAGCCGCTCCGCTTCCGCGGCGAACGGGTTGGCCGGGTCCGCCGCGCCCGGCGCGCGGAGATACGTGCGCAAGCGGCCGAGCGCGTACGTCCAGCCATCGGCCGCGTTCGGAAGGTAGCGCGAGAGCATCCCCGCCACGCACGTCGCCCCGTCCGCGCCGCGGAAGTGGATCGTGGCGAGCAGCTCCGGCGTGTGCCGGAACGTCGTGCGCGTGGTGAGGAAGCGCGTGATCTCGACGCCCGGGTTCTCGCCCGGCTCGAGCTTCCGGAACAGCTTGCAGATCGCGCGCTCGCCGTAGACCACCGACGTGTTGCTCTGCTCCCCCTCGACCACGCGCGACGGCATGCCGACGATCGCCTGTGCCCCCGTCGCCACCGGCGCCACGCGCCACTCCGCCGACTCGCTCCCCGCGAACGAGGCCCCGTGCGCGAGCGCGCGCGCGAGGCGCGTGCGGAACTGGTGGTCCTCGAGCGCGTCGAAGAGCACCCCGCGCACCCCGCGCGCATCGATGAGCGCGAGCACCGCGCGCGGGGCGTTGGCGCGGCTCATCTCCGCCTCACGCGCGACGAGCGGGAGCTGGTAGCTCGCCGCGGGCGCGCCGCTGGTCTCCACGAGGACGCGCGCCACCGCGGCCACGTCGCCATCCCACGAGACGGGGATCACCTCCGCCACGGCGACCGCCGACGGTGTGCGCGCCTTCCCCCCGAACCACCGCTGCGCCGCGAGGAAGCGCGCCAGGGCATCCGACGGCAGCGTGCGCAGCACCGCCGCGTCGAGCGCGCGCTCGATCCCTCCGGCCACGCGCAGCACCGGCGGCTCCCGCGCGTTCACGGTGACGCGGGCGCCTCGCCCGGGACGAGTCGAAACCAGTAGAACCCGTGCGGCCCGAGCGAGAGGAAGTAGGTCGGCTCCCCGATGGGCGGGAAGGGGATGTTGCCGATCAGCTCGACCGGGATGTAGCCCTTCCACCGCTGCAGGTTGAGCTCCACCGGCTGCACGAAGCGCGAGAGGTTGTTCACGCAGAGGATCACCTCGTCGCCGTACCGGCGGATGTAGGCGAGCACACGCCGGTTCTCGGGGAGGAGCATCTCGAACGTCCCCCGCCCGAACGCCCGGTGCTGCTGCCGCACCTTGATGATCCGCCGCATCCACCGGAGGAGCGAGGTCTGCGTGCGCTCCTCCGCGGCCACGTTCACCGCCTGGTAGCTGTACGGCGGGTCGACGATGAGGGGGAAGTACAGCGCCTGCTGGTCCCCTTCGGAGAAACCGGCGTTCCAGCTCGCGTTCCACTGCATGGGGGTCCGCACGCCGTTCCGGTCGCCGAGGTAGATGTTGTCCCCCATCCCGATCTCGTCGCCGTAGTAGATGATCGGCGTCCCCGGCATGGTCATGAGGAGCGCGGTCATCAGCTCGATCTGGCGGCGCCCGTTGTCGAGGAGCGGCGCCAGCCGGCGGCGGATCCCGATGTTGATGCGCATCCGCGGGTCGCGCGCGTACTCGCGGTACATGTAGTCGCGCTCTTCGTCCGTCACCATCTCGAGCGTCAGCTCATCGTGGTTGCGGAGGAAGATCGCCCACTGGCACGCGTCCGGGATCGGCGGCGTCTGCGCCAGGATCTCGACGATCGGGCTCCGGTCCTCCTTCCGCAGCGCCATGTACATCCGGGGCATCAGCGGAAAGTGGAACGCCATGTGGCACTCGTCGTTCTGCCCGAAGTACGCGACCGCATCGCTCGGCCACTGGTTCGCCTCGGCGAGGAGCACCTTCCCCTCGAACTCCGCGTCGAGCGTGGCGCGCAGCTCCCGGAGGATCGCGTGCGTCTCCGGCAGGTTCTCGCAGTTCGTCCCCTCGCGCTCCACGAGGTACGGGATCGCGTCGAGCCGCATCCCGTCGACCCCCATGCGGAACCAGAAGCGCATCACGTTCTTCACCGCGTCGAGCACCGCGGGGTTGTCGAAGTTGAGGTCGGGCTGGTGGCTGAAGAAGCGGTGCCAGTAGAACTGTTCGGCCACCGGATCCCAGGTCCAGTTCGACTTCTCCGTGTCGGTGAAGATGATCCGCGCTTCCTTGTATTTCGTCGGGTCGTCCGTCCACACGTAGAACTCGCGGTCCGGCGACCCGCGCGGCGCCTGGCGCGCGCGCTGGAACCACGGGTGCTGGTCCGAGGTGTGGTTCACCACCAGCTCGGTGATCACGCGGATCCCGCGCCCGTGCGCTTCGTCGAGGAAGCGGCGGAAGTCGTCGAGCGTGCCGTACTGCGGGTGGATCGCCTCGTAGGCCGAGATGTCGTACCCGTCGTCACGCAGCGGCGACGGATAGAAGGGGAGGAGCCAGAGGCAGTTGACGCCGAGCGACTGGATGTAGTCCAGCTTGTCGATCAACCCCGGCAAGTCGCCGTAGCCGTCGCGATTGCTGTCGCGGAAGGCCTTGACGTGGAGCTGGTAGATGATCGCGTCCTTGTACCAGAGCGGGTCCATGGTGTGTCAACTCCTCACCACGCGCAGCACGTGCCCCACCTGGAACGCCGGGTCGAGCCGGACGTAGTTCCGGACGCCGCGCCAGGTGTACCGCGCCCCCGTGAGGAGGTCCTCCACGACGTACGGCACGTCCGGGCGCAGCTCGAGCGCGTCGAGCGGCACGTGGACCATCGTCTCGTGGGCGCGGGTCGGGTCGACGTTCACCGCGATGAGGAGATCGTTCCGTCCGCCGAAGTCGGGCGCCGTCTTCATGTAGAACAGGATCTGATCGTTCTCGGAGTGGTGGAAGGTGAGGTTCGTGAGGAGCTGGAGCGCCCGGTTCTGCCGGCGGATCCGGTTGATCGTCGCGATGTCGGCGTTGATGTTCCCCGGCGCGTTCCAGTCGCGCACGCGGATCTCGTACTTCTCGGAATGCAGGTACTCCTCGCTCCCCTCGTGCAGCGGCTGGTTCTCGAGCAGCTCGAAGCCGCTGTACATGCCGTAGAGCGGCGAGAGCGTGGCCGCGAGGAGGAGCCGCACGCGGAACGCCGGCCGCCCGCCGCGCTGCAGGTACTCGTGCAGGATGTCGGGCGTGTTGACGAAGAGGTTCCCGCGCAGGTACTCGGCGACCGGCGGCGTCGTCAGCTCGGTGAGGTAGTCGCGCAGCTCCCACGTGGTGTTGCGCCACGTGAAGTACGTGTACGACTGCGTGAAGCCGAGCTTCGCCAGGTACTTCATCCGCTTGGGGCGCGTGAACGCCTCGGAGAGGAAGATCACGTCCGGGTGCGCCGCGTGCACCTCGTTGATCAGCCATTCCCAGAACGCGAACGGCTTGGTGTGCGGGTTGTCGACGCGAAAGGTGCGCACGCCGTGCCCGACCCAGAAGAGGATGATGTCGCGGCACGCGGCCCAGAGCGCCTCGCGGTCCTCGCACCAGAAGTCGAGCGGGTAGATGTCCTGATACTTCTTCGGCGGGTTCTCGGCGTACTTGATCGAGCCGTCGGGGCGGATGAAGAACCACTCCGGGTGCTCCTTGAGCCACGGGTGGTCGGGGGAGCACTGGAGCGCGTAATCGAGCGCGACTTCCATGTTGAGCCGGTGCGCCGCCTCCACGAAGCGGTCGAAGTCGGCCAGCGTGCCGAGGCGCGGGTCCACGGCCGTGTGCCCCCCGTGCTCGTTCCCGATCGCCCACGGGCTCCCGGGGTCGTCGGGCCCGGCGATGAGGGAGTTGTTGCGCCCCTTCCGGTTCGTCACCCCGATCGGGTGGATCGGGGGGAGGTAGACGACGTCGAAGCCGAGCTCGGCGAGGCGCGGGAGCGCGCGCGCCGCGTCGGCGAAGGTGCCGTGCACACCGGGCACCGCGCCCTGCGAGCGCGGGAAGAGCTCGTACCACGCCGCGAAGCGCGCGGCCTCGCGGTCCACCCACACCGACAGCTCGCGGTCGTACGTCGTGCGGTCGGCCGGGGGGAGGTGGGCCTGCATGAGCGCGAGGAGCGCGAGGTCGAGCGCATCGCGCCCGCGCTCGGGGGCGGGGAGCGTCGTGGCGCGGAGGCGCGCGGCCCACTCGTGAAGCGCGCTCCGCACCTCGCCGGCCGGCGCATGGCGCGCGGCTTCGTCCACGAGCGCGGCGCCCTCGAGGAGCTCCGAGGAGACGTCCTGCCCCGCGTCGAGCTTCTTCTCCAGCGCGCCGCGCCACGTGCCGAACCGGTCGGTCCACGCATCTACCGTGTACGTCCAGCGCCCGATCCGGTCGAGCGCGAAGCCGCCGGCCCACCGGTCGCGGTCGTGGTCGTAGACCATCGGCACCGTCTGCCACTCATCGTCACCGGGGCGGCGATAGCGGACCACCGCGGTGAGGAGGTCGTGGCCATCCTTGAGGATGTCGGCGCTGACTTCGAAGGAATCGCCGATGACGCGCTTCACGGCGAAGCGTCCATCGTCCAGCACAGGGCTCACGCACTCGATGGCGAGGTGCGGGAGGGGGCGGACCGTGGCCG
>JADGGM010000323.1 GCA_019689955.1 Gemmatimonadaceae bacterium | reverse complement strand
CGGCGTAGACCGCCGAGCCCACGAGGAGCGCCATGGCGATGATCGCGATGACGCTGATCCGCTTCGACGTCGATTTCTGCAACGCCTTATCGGCCAGGAACGCCTGCTCGATCGCCTTCGTGTCCTGCTCCGTGATGTCGCCCAGCGCGCGGCGGATGGCATTGTACGCCATCTCTGACTGCTGCTTGTCGACGAGCAGCTGCTCGGAGATCTCGTTGTTGATCCGGCGCTTCGCGACCGCGAGGGCGAGCTTGTAGTACTCGTCGAACGCGCGCCCGATCGAGTCGAGCGCAGCATGGTTGGCGACCGGGTTCTTCAGCAGATCCGCGCGCGTGCTCTCGAAGCGGCGCGAGAGCTCCTCGGCCTCGAGGAGCCGGCGCTGGTTCTGGTCCTGCACCGCGTCCTGCAGGCTGCGCTGGAGCGCGACGAGGATCTCCTGGAGGCTCCTGCTCCCCTGCACCGACGGATAGTAGCCCGAGCGGATCGACTCCAGCCGCTCCTGGTTGACGCGGCCCAAGCTCACGGTGATCCCGACGACGAGGATCAGCGCCGCCGCCGCGATGGTGGGAAGGAGGATGATCTTCTGCGTGAAGCTGAGCCGAAACAATCTCATGACGTCGTGCTCGTGTGGCACGGAGGCGGTCAACCGACGCGGGCTGGAAGGCCTCGGTCGAGGGCGATGAAGCGCGAACAGCGAGTGGAGCGAGCGTGGGGCTCAGCGGTTAGACGGAACAACACGATCCGAGTCACATTACCTGTTCATGACCGCGTCGACTTCACGCGTCGTGCGGGGAGGGAGCCCCGGCGTCGTCCGTCGCTGACGGGGCGGAGGCCCGGGCGGGGGAAACAGAACGCCCCACGCAGCGGCCAGGCCGGGCGTGGGGCGGGATTCTGCGAGGCGGTACTGCGCCGCCGGAGCGGCCACATCCCACCTTACTTCGAGGCCACGAACAGGAATGACTGCTCGACGAGCTGCTTCACCTTCTTCCCCCCCACTTCCGCCGGGTAGAAGCGCATCCGGGGGAGCACGTCCCGCACGGCAGCGGTGAACGACTCGTTGGTGGACTTCACCACTTCGAAGGTCGACAGATCGGCCTTCCCGGTCGTGTCGACGACGAATTGCGCGAGCACCTCGCCATTGATGCCGCGGCTCTGCAACGCGGGCGGGTACTGCGGATGGGGATTCCCCATCTTGGCTGCCGCGGGCTTCTCGACCTGGAACTCGAAATACGGTCGATCACCCTTCGCGTCGGCCACGTTCATCGACGAGGCCTGCGCGCTGGCGACGATCGGGGTCAACCCTATGGCGAGTGCAACCTGCACAAGCAGACGCATGAGCGAATATGAGTTTCAAAGGTAGGCCTACAGTGCCTTCAGAGCTCCGTTCATCACACCACACAGACGATCCCGGTGCGCGGAGGCAACACTTGGAGCGCCCGCCGTCACGGTCTCGAGTGGTGATGCATTCTGTTCCAGTCGATTCGACGAACCGGGGGCGCTGCGCGGGGCGCACGGTCGCGATGGCGCGCGAGGTGTAAGGTCGGCTCGACACGCGGGATGGACGCCGGCCCAGGCGGAGAGAGCCGGACCGCCACTGGCCCGGGGCGCGAGGGGCGTCTAGTTTTGTGCCATGCACCGCCCGTGGTGGTACCGCGCGCTCGGCGCCTTCTCGGCGCTCCTGTTCGCGGCGGCGATCGTCGAGCCGGTCACGCTCCATCCGTGCCCGATGCACGACGGCATCCCCGCCATGTCCATGGCGGGGGCGGCGCACACCATGGGTCAGGGGCACGGTGCGCACCACCACGACCAGGGGACGCGACACCACTGCAACTGCCTCGGCGCGTGCAGCAGCGCGACCGGGGTGGGGCTCCCCGGGCACACGGTGGTCCCGCGGATCGCCACGGTGGCGATCGTCCCCGTGCTCGTGCCGGCCGCGCCGAGCGCGACGCCGAGCACGCCGGACTTCGTCCTCCCCTTCGCGAACGGCCCTCCCTCCATCGCCTGACCCGCACGGCGCCCGCGCTCCTCGCGCCCACGCCGTGCCCCGTTCCCCCAACCGGTACGCTCACCCGCCCGGGCTACACGTCGCGTGACGGCGTGAGGGCGCGTGGGTCCACGCGCGAGCGTGGGCCGCGAGGGGATCGGGTCCGCCGCTGCACCGTGCACCTCTCCGTGCGCCGGGGCCCTCGCGCTCCGTCCGAGACGTACGCGCACGGCATCGCGGACACCTTTGACTCGGGTCGGGTTGGAACATGTCTCAGCAACAGAGCTCGCCGGCGGCGCGGTGGCGCCGCGTGGTGCGGGCATCACGGACGCTCGCCGGAGGCGCGCTCATCGCGCTCGGCGGCGTGATCACCCTCGCGGGCCCGGGCCCGCTCCACGCGCAGGCGACCGGCACCATCGAAGGGCGGGTCACCGCGGCCGTCGGAGGGGCCCCGCTCTCCAACGTCGTCGTACGCGTCGATAGCAGCACCGGGGGCACCCTCACGGACGCGGAGGGCCGCTACCGCATCCCCGGGCTCGCGCCGGGGTCGCACACCCTCACGGCGCAGCGGATCGGCCTGAGCCCTGCCCGGCAGGCCGTGACCGTCGCCGCGGGCGCGACGGTGCACGCGGACTTCGCGCTGCGCGAGACCGCCGCGGTGCTCGAGCCGCTCGTGGTCAGCGCCACGCGCGAGGCCGAGCAGCGCAGCAACGCCGCGGCGACCATCGACGTGCTCGACGGCGCGGCCGTGCGACAATCGCGCGCGGCGCACCCCAACGAGATCATGAACCGGATGCCGGGGGTGCACATGATCGAGCTCTCCGGCGAAGGGCACATGACCGCCATCCGCCAGCCGATCACGACCAAGCCCGTGTACCTCTACCTCGAAGACGGCGTCCCCACGCGCGCGACGGGGTTCTTCAACCACAACGCGCTCTACGAGGTGAACATCCCGCAGTCGGGGGGGATCGAGGTGCTCAAGGGGCCCGGGACCGCGCTCTACGGGAGCGACGCGATCGGCGGCGTGGTGAACGTGCTCACCCGCCCCGCGCCTCCTCGCCCCACTTTCGACCTGAGCCTCGAAGGGGGCGCGAAGGGGTGGGGGCGCCTGCTCGCCACCGGCGGTACGACCGCCGGCGCGAACGGCGTGCGCGCGGACCTCAACCTCACGCGCACCGACGGGTGGCGCGACGCGTCGGGCTACACGCGACAGAGCGGCACGGTGCGCTGGGACCACGACGGCGGGCACGGCTGGCACGCCAAGACCGTGCTCACCGGCTCCAACGTCCGCCAGAGCGACGCCTACACGGTGGACGCTGCGCAGCTCGCCGCCGGGGACCCGATCAACCTCTCGCCGATCGCGTTCCGGCGCGTGAAGGCGCTGCGGCTCTCCTCGGCGATCGAGAAGGAATCGGGGCCGTCGCTCTGGAGCATCACGCCGTACGCGCGCTACGACGTGCTCGACCTCCTGCCCTACTGGCAGCTCACGTACGACCCGCAGCTCTGGAGCACGACGAACCACTCGCTGGGCGTGCTGGCCAAGTACCGGCGCGACCTGTCGCCGCTCCGCGCGCGGCTCATCGTGGGCGCGGACGGCGACTGGAGCCCCGGGTCGTTCACCGCCGATCGCGTGATCGCCACGCGCGAGGGGCCGAACCAGGTCTTCGCCAGCTACGTCACGGGAGAGCGACAATACGACTACGATGTGACGTACCGCGCTGTGTCTCCCTACGCGCAGCTCGAGCTCTCGCCGGTCGAGCGGGTGCGCGTGGATGTCGGAGTGCGCTATGACGTGGCCGGCTACGTGTACCGCAACCACCTCCCGGTCGACGAGTCGCCATCATCGGTGCACAAGCGTCCCGCGGACACGACGGTCAGCTACGAGCACCTGAGCCCCAAGCTCGGCCTCACGCTCGACGTCGCGCCGGGGGTGAACGCATTCGTGTCGTACCGGCACGGGTTCCGGGCGCCGTCGCAAGGACAGCTCTTTCAGCAGGGGTCCGCGCTCAACACCGTGGGGCTCCGCCCGGTGCGCGTGGACAGCTACGAGACCGGGGTGCGCGGCGGGTTCGGCGGACGGATGGTGTACGAGGTGTCGCTCTACGACATGACGATCACCGACGACATCCTCACTTTCGTGACGGCGCAGAACACGCGCGAAGCGGTGAACGCGGGGAAGAGCCGGTATCGCGGGATCGAGGCGGGGGTCGGCGTGGCGGTGCTGCCGTCACTTCGCGTGGATGCGAGCTACGCGGTGACGAGTCAGCGCTACGTGCGCTACGTGCCGCAGGCCGCGCAGCCGGCGCACGACTCGGTGCCCGCGAAGCCGGCGGTCGACTACAGCGGCAACCGCGTGGAGCAGGCGCCGCGCGATCTGGCGAACGTGCTCGTCACCTGGTCGCCGCGGGCGCTGCGCGGAGGGCGCATCGGGATGGAGTACAACCACACCGGGCGCTACGCCGAGGATGCCGCGAACACGCACTTCTACCCGGGCTACGACCTCGTGAACGTGAGCGTCAACTACCTGCTCCGCGCCAACGCCGAGCTGTTCGCGCGCGCGGTGAACGTGCTCGACCGGCGGTACGCCGAGCTGGCGTCGTACGATCCGTTCCAGCGGGACCGCTACAACCCGGGATCGCCGCGCATGATCTACGCAGGGGTCCACTACACCTGGGAGCGTTGAGATGACGTATCGCATCCATATTGGGCGGCGCGGCGCGCGGGGCGTCGCGGTGT
>JADGGM010000322.1 GCA_019689955.1 Gemmatimonadaceae bacterium | reverse complement strand
GGCGTGGGGTGATGGCGCGCGAGCACGAGCGCGCCGAGCGCTGCGAGCCCGAGCGCCACCGGGGCTGCGGCCCAGGCGCGCGAGCGCGTCCCCCGATGCCCGGCCTCCCCGCCGCTCCGTACGACGAAGCGCGCCCACGCCTCGCGCGTGTCGATCTCCGGGGCCGCGGACCGGATGATCGCGGCGATCGCGGCGCCGCGCGCGCGCGCCTCGCCCCATCGTGTGCGGCACGCGGCGCAGCGCCGGAGATGGAGGCGCAGGCGAAGCGTCTCCCAGAGACTCGCTTCGCCATCGAGCAGCGCCTGCAGCGCGCCGTCAGCGGGATGCGCGTGACGCCTCGACATCGTCACTCCGCTTCGTGAAGGCGCGCAGGAAACGCCGCTGCGCTCGGGCGAGGAGGGGGGCCACGGACGTGGGGGCCACGTGGAGCACGCGGGCGACCTCGCGATACGGCACGCCGTCGGCCCGCAGGAGGAGGAGGGTGCGGTCGCGCTCGGAGAGCGCGGCGAGCGCCGCGTGCACGCGCGCGGCGTCCTCGTCGCGGAGGAGCGCGCCGTCCGGCCCGGGGGCGCTGGCGGTGGCCCGGTCGCCCGTGAGCAGCTGCAGGTGACGGCTGCGGCGCAGCTCGCCCCGCGCCGCATCGCGGGCCAGGTTGGACGCGACCACGTACAGCCAGCCGTGTGGGTCGCGCGGCGGGCGGCGCAGGAGCCGCACGAACGTCTCCTGTGCGAGGTCCTCGGCCTGGTCGCGGTCGCCCAGCCGCTCGTAGAGGAAGCGCACGAGCCCCGGATAGTGCCGCTCGAAGAGGTGTCGGATGTCCACGCCGCGGTACCCAGGTGAAGATCGCTGCCCAGAGAGAGACGTCCGCGCGCGCCCGAACGAGACATCCCCCCACCCCCCGCTCTGCTCGTCCGTGGCACGGCAACGCGATATCCGGCATGGTGCAGGCCGGGCCCGGCCACAACATGCTCCCGAACGCCTTGAGTCGAACAGTGTCAGGCGCTATCTATAAATCCGATAAAATAAATCAGAATTCTTCCCGGGGCGGCCCAGTGCGCCGGTCGGGAGGGCCGTCACCCACACGCTGAATTGCGATGACCTCGATGTCGCTGGAGGCTACACGATCGCCGAGCAGGCGCTCGCGCATCGTCGCGGGGACCGCGGTCGGCGCGGGCGCCGTGCTGGTCGCGCTCGTGGTGCTCCTGCAGGCGCTGCGGTCGGGGGGGAGCCCCGACCCCACCGCGCCCAACTCCACTCACCTCTCGGCGGTGCTCGACATCGGGGTGCTCGTCTTCCGCGAGGGGCTCGAGTGCATCCTCGTGCTCTCGGCGATCACGGCGAGCATGGTGGGGACGAGCCAGAGCTACCGGAAGCCGGTGGCGGCCGGGGTGGCAGTGGCGTTCGTGGCGACGCTCATCACGTGGCGCTTCGCCATCGGGATCGTCGACGCGCTCTCGGAGAGCCTCCCGGCGCTCGACATCCAGGCGGCGACGGGGTTGCTGGCGATCGTCGTGCTGGTCATCGTGATGAACTGGTTCTTCCACAAGGTCTACTGGACCGGGTGGATCTCGCTGCACACGCGACGCAAGCGCACGCTGCTCAACCGCGCGGCCGAGCCGCGCACCACGAGAGCACGCATCCTATGGGGATTCGCCCTGCTCGGCTTCACCTCGCTCTACCGCGAAGGGTTCGAGGTGGTGCTGTTCCTCCAGAGCTATCGCATGAAGCTCGGTGGGGCGCGGGTGCTGCAGGGGGTGCTCGTGGGGCTCGCGGTGACGGTGATCGTCGCGGTGCTCACCTTCGTGGCGAACCGGCGGCTGCCGTACCGGAAGATGCTCGTGGCCACCGGGGTGATGCTCGGCGTGGTGCTCCTGGTGATGGTGGGGGAGCAGGCGCAGGAGATGCAGCTCGCGCACTGGCTGCCGACCACGCCGATCCCGTGGCTGGACGGCGTGATCCCGAGCTGGGCGGGGCTCTGGTTCGCGGTGTTCCCGACGGTGGAGACGCTTGCGGCGCAGCTCCTCGCCGCGCTGCTCGTGCTCGGGTCGTACACGGTGGTGCGCGTGCAGCTCGCGCGGCACGCGCGCCTGGAGGCGGGGGGCGGAGCGGCCTGACGGCCGTACGCGGTGCACGGCGCGCGGCGCTGCTCGCGGCCGCGCTGCTCGCCATCGGAGCGCCGCTCGGCGCACAGCATGCCGCCCCGGCGCCGCCGCGGGCGGCGTTCGACGTCGCGGACTACGACCTCACGCTCGACCTCCCCGACACGGGCTCCCACATCGAGGGGCGCGCGGTGCTCACGGTGCGCCGCGTGGCGCCGGCCGACACGCTGCGGCTCGATCTCGTGGCTCTGCGGGTGGACAGCGTGCTCGTGGGCGGGCGAGCGACGGCGTTCGCGCGGGACAGCGCGCGCATCCGCATCCTGATCCCCGCGGACGCCGGCGACTCGCTGACGGTCGTCGTGCGCTACGACGGCGCGCCGGCGGACGGGCTCATCATCCGCACCGACGCGCGCGGGCGGTGGGTGGCGTTCGGCGACAACTTCGCGCAGCGGGCGCGCTACTGGATCCCGAGCATCGACGACCCGAGCGACAAGGCGACGGTCACGTGGACCGTGCGCGCGCCGAGCGATCGGCGCGTGGTGGCGAACGGCGAGCTGGTGGAGGAGATCCCGCTTGCGACGCCGGGCGGCGTCGCGCGGACGCTCACGCGCTGGCGCGAGTCGCGTCCCATCCCTACGTACACGATGGTGATCGCCGCCGCGCCGCTCGCGTACGTCGACCTCGGCCGGTCCGCGTGCGGGCGGTCCGACTTCGGCGGGTGCGTGCGGCAGACGGTGTACGTGGAGCCCGAGGCGGTGGACGGGCTCCCCGGCCCGTTCGCCCAGGCGCCGGCGATCATGGACTTCTACACGTCCCTCGTCGCGCCCTTCCCGTACGAGCGGCTCGCGCACCTCCAGTCGCGCACGCGGTTCGGCGGGATGGAGAACGCGACGGCGATCTTCTACGCGGACCGGAGCGTGCGCGAGCGGACGCTGCGTCCCACCACCGTGGCGCACGAGATGGCGCACCAGTGGTTCGGCGATGCGGTCACCGAGACGCGGTTCGCGGACCTGTGGCTCTCGGAGGGGTTCGCCACCTACTTCGCGGCGCTCTGGATACAGCACGCGGAGGGGGACAGCGCCTTTCGCGACGAGATGGCGCGCACGCGTCTGGAGGTCCTCCACTCCCCGGTCACGGCGCAGCGCCCGGTGCGCGACACGATGGAGACGGACTACCTCGCGCTCCTCAACACCAACAGCTACCAGAAGGGGGCGTGGACGCTCCACATGTTGCGCACGCTCCTCGGCGACTCCGCGTTCTTCCGCGGGGTGCGCGGGTACTACGTAGCGCACCGGCACCGGAACGCGCGCAGCGAGGACCTGCGCGACGCGTTGGAGCGGGCCTCGGGGGAGCCGCTCGGGTGGTTCTTCGACCAGTGGCTCACGCGCCCCGGGTACCCGGAGGTGACCACGCGGTGGCGTTACGACCGCGGGAGCCACCGCGTCACCCTATACGTCGAGCAGGGCTCGCGCTTCGGGCCGTTCCGCTTCCCGCTCACGGTGGAGGTGGAGGAGGCCGGCGGCGGCCGTCATCGGGTGACCGTGCCGGTGGCGGCGGAGCGATCGCAGCGCGTCGTGCTTCCCATCCAACTCAATGCGCCCCCTCGCACCATCGTCTACGATCCCGATGTCGCGCTGCTGGCCACGTTCACGGCGCGCTAGCCGCGTGGCGGCGCTCGCGGCGTTCGCGCTGTTGGGGCTGGCCCCGGCGGCCGGCGCCGGGGCGCAGGGGCTGGTGGCGCGCGCCGACACGTTGTTGGTGGCGGGGCGGGTGTTCGCCGCGGAGTCGCTGTACTACTACGCCGTGCGCATCGATCCGCGGAACCCCACGGCGCGGCTGGCGCTGGGGAAGTACCTGGCCGAGCGTGGGGCGCTCAAGGTGGGCGCGGTGCTCATGGAGGAGGCGCGCTACTTCGGCGGGGACGCGGCGACGGTGGCGCGCGAGCTGGCGCCGGTGTACGAGCAGCTCGGCGCGTACGGCGCGCTGGCGTCGCTCCCGGAGTCGCCGCTGTCGTACGGGGAGCGGCTGCGCGCGGAGTGGCTGCGCGACCATCCGCCGACGATCACCGGGCCCGACTCGGGGGTGGTGATGTACCACGTGAGCGACGGGCAGTTGCTCGGGCGCGTGATGCTCCACATCGGCGCCGACAGCGTGCTCGCGACCATCGACGCGCGGGTGCGCGGGCTCGTGCTCGACACCGCGTGGGCGCGACGCGCGGAGGTGAAGCGGTTCGCGGCGCGGAGCGAGCGCAACCCGGCGCAGGCGGCCGCCGTCACGCTGCAGGTGCAGCTCGGCGACTTCGTGCTGACCAACGTCCCCACGAGCTTCGCGTCGCACCGCGATCCGTCGCTCGCGACGATCGGCCTCGACGTGCTCGCGCGCCTCGCGCCGACGTTCGACCCGCGCGTGGACCGCATGATGCTGCGCAAGAGCGGGCGGCTCGACGTCGAGCCCGCCGGCGTTCAGATCGCCACGCTCACGAACGAGACCGGCGTGTACGTGGTGAAGACCGAGACGATCTTCCCCATCGGCCACCCGGACGTACAGCGGGTGCTGCGCTACAGTCGTTGGACGTTCGACGCCAAGCGCGGCCGGGTCGTGGTGGAGGAGGTGGGGCAGGGGG
>JADGGM010000321.1 GCA_019689955.1 Gemmatimonadaceae bacterium | reverse complement strand
GGAGAGCAGCGCGCACAGACGCTCGCGCGTGAGAGTCGGAGTCGAAGACATAGGCGACAGTCAAGCTACATCCCCCACCCGCATCCAGGAAGCGATCCCCGCCCACCTCGCCCGCGCCACCGCCGGGGCGCGGGCACGTCCCTTGCCCTGCTCGGCGTATCCACAACCCAGTCGCCGATTGCACGACTTCCTGCAGCGGGTCAATGAGGCCGCCAAGCGCAACGTCCACGCGGTTCAGGGCTACTTCCTCCTGGCCTGGAACGCCATCAGGTCCATCGGAGCGCGCCCGTTCTACGGGACCGATCTGGTCCAACAGATGGACGCCATCGGCGTCCAGTCGCTCGGGATCGTGCTCCTCACCGGCTTCTTCACCGGCATGGTGCTCGCCCTCCAGTCGTCGGTGCAGATGGCGCAGTTCGGGGCCACGATGTACGTCGGCCGGCTCGTCACGGCGTCGATGATGCGCGAGCTGGGCCCCGTCCTCGCGGGGCTCATGGTCGCGGGGCGCGTGGGGTCGGGGATCGCCGCGCAGCTCGGCTCCATGCGCGTCACCGAACAGATCGACGCCCTCCTCGCCCTCGGCACCGACCCGGTCAAGAAGCTCGTCACCCCGCGCCTCGTCGCGGCGCTCATCATGGTGCCCGTGCTCACCGTCGTCGCCGACTGCCTCGGCATCCTCGGCGGCAACGCCATCGCCACGCTCTACGTCGGCATCCCCACCTCGCTCTACTGGCGCACCGTGTGGGAGCAGATCGCCGCCGGCGGGTTCATCCTCCGCTACATCCCCGCGGACTTCATCCAGGGGCTCACCAAGCCCTTCGTCTTCGGCGGGATCATCGCCATCACCGCGTGCTACTTCGGCCTCAACACCACCGGCGGCACCGAAGGGGTGGGGACCGCCACCACGCGCACGGTCGTCGTGGCGAGCATCACGATCCTCATCGTCGACTACTTCATGACCCAGATCCTGCTCTACGTGTTCCGATGAGCGACGAGGCGCGCTCCGCCGCCGTGCGGCAGGCCATCCGCCGGGAGCTCGCCGGCGATCGGGTCGAGGCCGCCCCCGACGGGGCGCTCGCCGCGGCGCCGGAGCCGCCGGTCATCGAGCTCTCCCACGTCTGGCTCGCCTTCGAGCAGCCGGTGCTCGAGGACGTCTCGCTCACCGTCCGGCGCGGCGAGACGCTCGTCGTCGTCGGGGAGTCGGGGACCGGGAAGTCGACGATCCTGCGCCTCATCCTCCGCCTCCTCGTCCCGGATCGCGGCGAGGTGTGCATCGACGGGGAGCGGATCAACGACCTGAGCTTCGAGGCGGCGCTCCACATCCGCCGGAAGATCGGCATGGTGTTCCAGAGCGCCGCGCTCTTCGACTCGATGACCGTGTTCGACAACGTCGCCTACCCGCTGCGCGAGCAGCGCACGCTCACCGACGACCAGATCGAGGCCCGCGTGCGCGAGACGCTCACTCTCGTGGACCTCGACCCGGACCAGGTGATGCACCAGCTCCCGGCCGAGCTCTCGGGAGGGATGCGCAAGCGCGTCGGCATCGCGCGCGGTGTCGTCGCCGATCCCGAGATCATGCTGTACGACGAGCCCACCTCGGGGCTCGATCCGCTCACCACCGGGACCATCACCCGGCTCATCATGAAGCTCCAGCACGAGCTCGGGGTGACGAGCGTCGTCGTCTCGCACGATCTCCGGGCGACGTTCCGCATGGCGACGCGCGTCGCCGTGCTCGCCGACCACCACGTCGTCTTCCTCGGCACCCCCGAGGAGATGACGGCGAGCGATGACCCGTACCTCCGCGACTTTCTCGGCGGCCTGTGACCCGGCGCCGCCCCGCCGCGGACCGACTGCGAGGCCCGACCATGAAGCGATCGAAGTTCATCACCTGGGACCAGCTCAAGGTAGGGGCGCTCATCCTCGTCGCCCTCGCCATCCTGAGCGTCGCCATCGTCAAGCTGGGGGAGGCGGCGAACCTGTTCACCAAGCACTACGAGCTCGTCACCTTCCTCCCGAACGCGAACGGCCTCCGCGAAGGGGGCTCGGTCACCGTCGCCGGGCAGCTCGCCGGCACGGTGAAGCGCATCACCCTCCTCCCGCCACAGGGGGACACCACGCGCAACCTCCAGGTGGTCATGGAGCTCGATGCCCGGCTCCGCGCGCAGGTGCGCGAGGACTCGCGCGTGAAGCTCAAGAGCCTGGGCCTCCTGGGCGACAAGGTGCTCGACATCACCCCCGGCACCCCGCGCTTCGCCGCGCTCGCCCCCGGCGACACGGTCCGCAGCGTCCCGTCGCTCGACTACGAGGCGGTGATGGAGCAGGCCGCGGGGGCGGTGAACGACCTCGTGCAGCTCACCCGCGACCTCCGCGGGATCACCGCGGCGATCACGCGCGGGGAAGGGACCATGGGGCAGCTCCTCACCAACCGCTCGCTCTACGACCAGCTCACGACGTCGCTCACGGAGATGAACCGGCTCCTCGCGCGGCTCGAGCGCCCCACCGGCACGCTCGGCCGCATGCTCGACGACCCGACGCTCTACGACCACCTCACCAGCGCGACCGCGCAGCTCGACACCGTGCTGCGCGCGATGCGCGCGCCGAACGGGACGTTCGGCCGGCTCCTCACCGACGACACGCTGTACACCCGCCTCGTGCACGCGACCACCGCCGCCGATTCGCTCTTCTCCGCGCTCACGAGCGGGAACGGCTTCGCCGCGCGCCTCCTCACGGACCAGCAGTTGTACGACCAGCTGAACAAGAGCATCACCGACCTGAACGCGATCCTCGCCGACCTGCGCGCGCACCCGCGGAAGTACACCCGAGGGCTGGTGACGGTCTTCTAGGCGGGCGCTGACGGCGCCGAGACGCGGCGAGACGCCCCGTGCACGCCGGCCGGGATCGGTGGCCCCCGGTACCTCCGGGGCGCCCCCATTGTATAGCTTATTGCAATGGCCCTCGTGCTCCTCCTCGCCATCCTGGGGATCTCCGTCGCGGCGCCGCTCGTCCGCCTCTCGCACGCGGCCCCGCTCGCGATCGCCACGTGGCGGCTCTTCTTCTCGCTCCTCCTCATCGCCGCGGTCCTCGTCCCCACGCGCGGGTGGCGCCAGTGGCGGCGGCTCGACCGGCGCGGCGTCGCGCTCGCGGCCGGGGCCGGCGTGATGCTCGCGCTCCACTTCTGGAGCTGGAACGCCTCCGTCGCGATGACCACCGTCGCGGCCTCGGTGGTGCTCGTCAACACGCAGCCGGTCATCGTCGCCCTCATCTCCGCCGCCTGGCTCCGCGAGGCCCCCGACGCCTGGCAGTGGGCCGGGATCGGGCTCGCGATCCTGGGCGCGGGGATCGTCGCCTGGGGCGATGCCGGCTCGCTCGCGCACGCGGGCGGGCACCGGGCGCTCGTGGGCGATGCGCTCGCGCTGGGCGCCGGGGTCGCCGCCGCGTTGTATTATCTTGTGGGACGACGGCTGCGGCAGGCGCTCGATCTGTGGCCGTACGTCGCGCTCGTCTACGGCGCATGCTTCGCGACGCTCCTCGTGATGGCCGCGGCGGCGCGGGTGCCGCTCCTCCCGCAACCCCCCCGCGAGCTGGCCATCTTCGCGGCGCTCGCGGCGGGTCCAATGCTCCTCGGGCACACCGGGATGAATTGGGCCCTCAAGTATCTCCCGGCGTACGTCGTCAACCTCACCGTCCTCGGTGAGCCCGTCGGCGCCACGGCGCTCGCCGCGGTGCTCCCCGGCATCCACGAGCGCCCCCCCGCGATCACGCTCGCGGGGGGCGCGCTGGTGCTGATGGGCATTCTCCTCGCGCTCACCCGAAGCACAGCCAACTCTCGAAGGACGACGGTCAGCGATGCGGTATGAGCTCGATGTGGTCGCCACCCGAGGCGACATCGTGGAGTCGCGACACCACGTGCACGCGGTCGTCACCGATGCCACCGGCGCGCTCCTCGGCAGCGCGGGCGACCCGGACCTGGTCACCGTCTGCCGGTCGTGCGTGAAGCCGTTCCAGGTGATGTCGTTCGTCGACTCGGGGGGCTTCGACGCGCTGCGCTGGGGCGACGACGAGCTGGCCATCGCCTGCGCCTCGCACGGGGGCGAACCGGAGCACGTCGCCCTCGTGCGCGCGATGCTCGACTCGATGGACCTCGAGGAGGGAGACCTCGTCTGCGGCCCGCACGACCCGCTCTCGCGCCGCGGCGCCCGCCTCCTCCAACAATCGGGAGAGGCGCCGACGCGGCTCCACAACAACTGCTCGGGGAAGCACGCGGCCATGCTCGGCTACGCCCGGACCGAGTCGTGGCCGACGCTCGGCTACGAGACGTCGTGCCACCCCGTGCAGCAGCGCGCGCTGGAGCAGATCGCACGATGGACCGGGCTCGAGCCGCACCAGATCGGGCAGACGATCGACGGGTGCGGGGTCGTCGCCTTCGCGCTCCCGCTCCGCGCCATGGCGCTCGCCTTCGCCCGCCTCGCCGCCGCCGCACGGCGCGGCGACGACGTCCCCGCACGCATCGTCCATGCGATGACGACGCGCCCCTTCCTCGTGGGAGGGACGGACCGCTTCGATACCGTGCTCATGGAGGAGACCGAGGGACGCATCCTCTCCAAGGTCGGCGCGGAAGGGGTGCACTCGGTCGCGGTGCTCGACGCCGGGATCGCCTGCACCGTGAAGGTCGAAGACGGCGCCTCGCGCGCCCAGCACCCGGCGGTCCTCCGCCTCCTCCAACTCCTCGGCGTCCTCCCCGAGACC
>JADGGM010000320.1 GCA_019689955.1 Gemmatimonadaceae bacterium | reverse complement strand
GAGCAGAGCGGCGCGGGTGGGCACGGGCGGCCCCGCCTCGCCCCGAGATCGCCTTCCGGCCGAGCCGAGCCCCCGCCGGACCGCGCGTTTTCGGGCGGCACGAACCCGGCTGCCATGATTGTGCATCGAGGCGCCGCCGCGCCGCACGCCTGCCCCCTGCCCCTACTGCCGCGTCAGCGTCAGTGTCTCGTTGTTGAAACCTGAGCCGTTGAGGTTGCCGGAGATCGCGTTGTCGTTCACGAACTGACCGGTGTAGTTCATGTCCTTGAAGCCCGTGGACTGCATCGTGAGCGTGATGCTCGGGTGCACATGCGTGCCCGTGACCGTGACGGAGACCGCGCCGCCGCTGCCCTGCAGGTTTCCTGCGCCCGTGATCGTCCCGCCATCCTGCTCCGCCAGCGTGAGCGTGACCGTGCCGACGGTCATGACGCCGGTCCACGTGCCCGAGGCCGAGGGCGTCCGGGGCTCCGTCGAGCTGTCGCCGCACGCGGCGAGCACCGGTGCGAGGGCCAGGAGGAGCAGTGTGGTGAGAGTTCGCATCGTCGCCTCCGCGAGATTGTTCCGGTGTGACTGGATCCGCCGGCGGATCGCGGCGGATCGGTGGGCACACACCGGAGGTTAGCGCACCCCACTGACAGCCAGGCGGGGCGGCCGCAGGAGGCGGCGATCCCGGAGCCTGCGGCTCGACTCCGCTGCCGCCCGCGCCCATCCCGCTATGGCTCTGCCCCGGCCCGCACCGCACCGTTGCCCGTGCCCAGCCTGCGGCAATCCGCGACCGGGGCTGCGCCGGGTCACGCGTCGCGGACTGCCGCCGTCGCCGTGTACGTATTAGATTGCCGCTGAATACGTACAGGAGGCGGCCCTTGGGCAAGACCAAACTCACGCTCAGCGTCGATGGGGAGATCGTGAAGCGCGCGAAGGAGTTCGCCGACAGGCACGACACGAGCGTCTCGGCGCTGGTGGAGGATTTCTTGCGGCGGCTGGAGGGCGGGGCGCGTTGGCCGGCGGGCGAGGGTGCGCCGATCGTCGCCCGGCTGCGCGGGCTCGGGGCGCCCAGCGGGGGCCGGGAGGAGTATCGGCGGCACCTCGAGGAGAAGTACGGCTGATGGTCCGCGCGCTGTTCGACGTGGACGTGCTCCTGGACGTGATCGAGGAGCGGCAACCCCAGGTCGAGGCGTCGAGTGAACCCGGATCCTGCACGAGCGAGCTGAGTTGAGGATGCGAAACACCGTCTGGAGCCTTAGAATACGGGGACTTCCGCCAAGAAGTATCCCTTGCACTCGGAGGCACCCAGACGGTGCGCACGCATCATATTCCTTCCAGGCCCCACGTGCAAGGCGATGCGGCTCCGCTCAGGCTGCGCCACAGCGCGGGCGAACTGACGGACGGTGCGGGGCTCGTTCTTCTTCGCAGACTCTGGGACCAGCTCGGCCTCGGCCCGTTGCTCGAAGAGAAGATGCGCGGTGTGCGGGGGGTCTACCGCCCGAGCCTGTTGGTCGAGGTGTGGGTGGCGCTGCTCTTCTACGGCGGGAGGTGGCTGGACGACCTCGCGCTCTTGCGCTCGCGCGGTGTGCGCCGGCTGTTCGGCTGGACACGGGTGCCGGATCCGACGACGTTCGGGCGCTTTCTGAGGCGTGCGGCCGGCGTGCTGGTGCCGGTGCTGGACGAGCTGGTCTGGCACGTGCTCCTGGCGCGCTGGCGGGTAGTCGGCGTGCCGCGGCGCGTCATGCTGGTGCTGGACTCGACGGTGGTGGTGCGCTACGGCACGAAGCAGGCGGGAGCAGAGAAGGGCTACAACCCGAAGAAGCCGGGGCGGCCCAGTCACCATCCGTTGCTGGCGTTCCTGGCCCAGACGGGCGACTGCGTGGGCGTGCTGTGGCGGCCGGGCAGTGCGGGCACGGCGGCGGGAGCGGTGGAGTGGGTCCAGACGCTGGTCGGCCGGCTGCGTGCGGCGGGCGTCCGCGAGATCACGCTTCGGCTGGACAAGGGCTTCTTCTCCCAAGAGATGGTCGAGGCGCTGGAGGCGCTCTGTGTCCGCTACGTGCTCAAGGTGCCCGACTGGCCGTGGGTGAGGGCGCGGCTGGGCCGTTTCCGCCGCTCGGCCAAGCACACCTCCTCGCGCGAGACGCTCTGGACCACGAGCACCAGGCTGTACGGAGCGCGCCTCTTCTCGCTCGAGCGCCGGCGGCCTCTCCGGCCAGACTCTGGTGAGCTCGCTCTCGAGACCTGCGAGGTCACGAAGCGCGCCCATGTGCTGACCAACATCGCAGCCATCCATGCACTCACGGCGTGGCGCCTCTACAACCGGGGTGCGGTGGTCGAGCACAGGATCGCGGAACTCGCCCAGCTCGGCATCGGCAAGACCGCCGTCGACGACCTGGGCGGCAATCGCCTGCTGTGGGCCATGGGTGCGCTCGCCTACCAGCTCCTGCACGTCATCCGCACCACCGCTCTCACCGGGAGCTGGCGCCGGGCTCAGCCCGAGCGGATCCGGAGCTGGATTCTTCGTCTCCCCGCCAAGCTCACACGCCACGCCCGCAAGACGTACGTCCAGCTGCAACGCTCCGAGCCCGTCCGCGCCGAGTTCCTTCACGCGCTTCGCTCCATCGCGCGCCTCAGAGCTCCGCCTCTCGGCGCCTGAGCATCTTGCGAGCCCATGCAAGAGAGCCGAGACCGAGCGAACCGTCGACGGTCGTGCTCCCCTCGTCGCCAGCTCCCTCGAAAGCGCCCACACCAGACGTCGCGAGATGCTCTGCGCTCCACCTGATTAGCCACTCGTGCATGTCCAAGCAGCGGCCTGCGCGCCGCAGAACCATCAATATCAGACCTCAGCCACTATGTGCAGGATCCGGGTTTAACTCAAGTATCCAATATTTCGTTCACTTGGCAAGAATGTGGATGATCGATCGGCCAGCACCAACATTGGTTGGATATCAACCTGTTAGGTTATGCTTTGACAGGTACATTCAGCCCACCAGAGATCGGCATCCGGGGCGGAGCCGTTCGCCAAAGGATATCAATCTCCTCCTCAGTCAACCCATAAACGGTATTTACGGCATCACTGATTTCGCGCTCCAGCGCCGCGGCTGTTCGAAGCTCATGACGTAGGGGCGCGATCGTGCGATTATACTCCGCACGCAATTGCGCGAGGCGCGCAGACGAGAAAGCCCCTTTGTGGCGCTGGCGCACCTCTGCGACGAATTCATCCGAGCTCAGTTCGTATGCGGCTGCGAGCTTGCTGCCCGGTTTCTCGACCCCAAACTCGACGGCGAGCCAATCGAGGAAAGCGCGAACGGTACGTTGTTGATTCGTCGAAATGGCTAGCAAGCGTTCAACACGATTTGCGATAAGTGCCTTTTGCTCTGCGGTCGCGGGAGGGATCGGCACCGTTTCGAGAAAAGCCGTAAATAGGCGCAACGCCTCATCTTTCCCATGCTGAGCGTTCCGCCACATGTAGGACCAGATGAGAGGCGAGTTCATCACGCCGAGCAGGAAAAGGTCATCCGTCGGCCACATGCAGACAGTATTGACGAAGAAGACTGCCTCGCGAGCAAGACAAAACGCTGACCGCCACGTGATGTCGGTGTAGAGAATCTTTGGGCGTTCAAAAGCAGTGTAATAGTCACAGGAGCGGAGCTCCCACCAATACCGGCCCTTGTCTCGCCGCGTACGAAGCTTCTCCTCGTGCCGCTTGAAATGCTCGTAAAGGCCAGGATAGGTGTTTGCAAAGATCCGTTCCGCGTCTTGTTCGTCGAATCCGGTCCACGGCCACTGGTGATCTCCGCTTGATTTCATCACGATCATCCAGAGATCCGCCCACGCGGGGCTCCAGCGCCTAAGGTCCTGGCCGCGGAGACAAGGCAGGATGAGGGCCGCACTTGCTGGGTCCTTCGCGACGATCGCGTCTCGCTCGGCCGTCGAGATTACGTAGGCGTCGTTGTACCCCGTCATCAGCCCTCGAAGTGGTTTGTTGCCAAGATATTCGCCGAGAGGGGTTCCCACCGATCGCATCTTCGCGTACAACGCCTCAAGGGCCGGGGGCTCGAGGGCCCATGCGGAGCCGCCCAAGGATTTCCGCGGAAGTGGAATCCCATACTCCTCGATCTGTGTTGCCAGGCCGTCGAGTCGGACCTTGTCTCGCGGGATCACGCAAGCCGTAAGATTTTTGGGTTCAGGTCCTGAGTCTGGCTTCCGAATGAGAACGATCGATGGAAATACGTCCGCGTCCGGGAAGACCTGCCTTGCATGGCCGAGATCGACGACGGCTTCAACCCACGTCTTATCGGCCAGCATTCGACGCAAAGGCTCGGCATACCCGGTCTTCATCCATTTGTTCGTGACGATGTACGATAGCCTCCCGCCGGGCCTGAGCAGCCTTAGGCCGAGTTCAAAGAAGTAGACATAAAGGTCAGCTTGCCCGTGGTACGCACCGTAATGCTCTTCGAGGTACGGTTTTATCCCTGAGAGCAGCTCGGCGCGGACATATGGCGGATTGCCGACGACGACGTCAAAGCCTCCCTGGGTGAAGACCTCCGGAAAGGCGGCCTGCCAGTCTAGCGCGAGCGGATCGAGCGTAGGATCAGTAACCCTGGCGTATTCACGAGGGGGTAGCGGGGGGATAGCGTAGGGCGGAAAGCCACATGGCGCATCTGCCGTTGTGGCCGTAGGATGTGGGTTGCGAAGCTCACACCAAACGGACACGACGCCAGACACGCCATGGGTGAAGAACAAGCTACGCTGTTTCGGCTGGATTTCAAC
>JADGGM010000319.1 GCA_019689955.1 Gemmatimonadaceae bacterium | reverse complement strand
GCCCGGGAGGTTGATCCGCTCGTGCACCCGCGCTGCGACCCCCACCCGCCCGACGAAGGCGTCGGGGTTGACCGGCTCGTCGTGGTCCCCGCTGGCCACGACGAGCCCCACGATGAGCCCCGGCTCATCGTTCGCGCGGATGATCGCCAGGTTCTCCGGCGCCCCCATCTGCACCGCGATCGTGCCGAGCGGGTACACGATGGTCGACCGCAGCGCCATGAGCGGGAGGGTCGGCGGGAGCTCGGACTTGAGGATCTCTTCCTTGCGCTGTGCTCTGGCCATGAAACGACGGGAAAAAGTCGGAAGCTGGCGGGGACGTGCCGGAGGGCGCGTGCGGGGACGGGCGCTGGAACGACGTCGCGGAGGGCGGTTCACGTGCGCGCGGGACCCCCGCAGATTGCTTAGTATTGTAACATCAAGTAATTTCTAAGGCTATGTTTGACGAGCTGAGTGAAAAGCTGGACTCCGTGTTCGCCCGGCTGCGCGGGCGCGGGGTCCTGTCCGAAGCGGACATCAAGGAGGGACTGCGCGAGGTGCGCCGCGTCCTCCTCGAGGCCGACGTCAACTTCCAGCTCACGCGCGAGTTCCTCGAGCGCGTCGAGCAGAAGGCCGTCGGCGTGTCCGCGCTCAAGACCGTCTCCCCGGGGCAACAGCTCGTCAAGATCGTCCACGACGAGCTGGCCGCGATGCTCGGCGAGCAGCGCGCGGGGCTCAAGCTCAGTACGGTACCGCCCACGATCGTCCTCCTGGTTGGCCTGCAGGGGTCGGGGAAGACGACCACCGCGGCCAAGCTGGCCCGGAAGCTCAAGGCCGAGGGGCGGCAGGTCAGTCTCGTCGCGGCCGACGTGTACCGCCCCGCCGCCATCGACCAGCTCGAGACGCTGGGGAAGCAGATCGACGTCCCCGTGCACCTCGACCGCTCCTCGCGCGACGTGGTCAAGATCGTCCGCAAGGGGATCGACGAGGCCAAGCGCGCCCGCGACCGCGTGGTGGTGGTCGACACCGCCGGCCGCTTGCAGATCGACGACGAGATGATGAACGAGCTGAAGCGCCTCAAGGAGGCGGTTCGCCCGGATGAGATCCTCCTCGTCGCCGACGGCATGACGGGCCAGGACGCGGTTCGCATCGCCAAAGGGTTCGATGACGCGCTCGGGATCACCGGCGTCGTCCTCACCAAGATGGACGGCGACGCCCGCGGCGGCGCCGCCCTCTCGATCTACGGCGTCACCCGGAAGCCGATCAAGTTCATCGGCGTCGGCGAGCGCGTGGACGCCCTGGAGGAATTCTACCCCGACCGCATGGCCGGGCGCATCCTCCAGATGGGGGACATCGTCACCCTGGTCGAGAAGGCGCAGGAAAGTTTTGATGCTGCCGAGGCAAAACGACTGGAAAAAAAGGTGCGCAAGGAGGGGCTCGACCTCGAGGACTTCCTGGCCACCATGAAGCAGATCCAGAAGCTCGGGCCGCTCGAGGGGCTCCTCAAGATGATCCCGGGCGTGAACGCGAAGATGCTCAAGCAGGCGAAGGTCGACCCGAAGCGCATGAAGCACGTGGAGGCGATCGTGCTGTCGATGACCCCGGCCGAGCGCAAGAATCCGGGGATCATCAACGGCTCGCGCCGCGCCCGCATCGCCAAGGGCTCGGGCCGGCCGACGAGCGAGGTGAATCGCCTCCTCGATCAGTTCCGCGACATGCAGAAAATGATCAAGAAGATGGGGCAGGGGGGCCGCATGGGCGGCCTGCCGGGGATGCCGTTCACACGGTACTAGCCGGGACCGCTGTTCCGTTCCACGCCGGGTGCGCTCTGGAAATGCCAGAGATCGCGATGAGCCCGGTGGCCACACCACCCTTCGAGGGGAACTACCATGGCCGTGAGAATTCGCCTCCGCCGTACCGGGCGGAAGAAGACGCCGTCGTACCGTATCGTCGTCGCCGACTCCAGGAGCCCGCGCGATGGTCGCTTCATCGAGACCATCGGCCATTACAATCCCCGCGTCGCCGAGGGGGGGCTCCACGTGGACACCGCGCGCGCGGACTACTGGCTCGACCACGGCGCGCAGCCGTCGGACACGGTCCGTTCGCTCCTGCGGCGCGCCGGCGTGCTCAAGATGCGCCACGAGCGTCGGGTCGCGGCCCGGCGCCAGGGCAGTGCGGTCCCGGTCGCCGAGAATCCGACCGCAGAGTGAGATGCGTGCGCCCGAGCTGATCATCGTCGGGCGGCTGCGAAAGGCACACGGGATCCGCGGCGCCCTCGTCGTGGAACCGATCACAGACGCGCCGGCCGAGGTGTACACGGCCGGCCGTCGTCTTTTCGCGGGCACCGTCGAGGGGGACCCTGCCCCCGATGGGGCCGCGTTGACCGTGGCGCAGGCGCGTCCGATGGGCGACGGCCGCTTCATCGTGCGCTTCGCCGAGATCCCGGACCGGACGGCGGCCGAGCGGTGGCGCGACCGGTACGTCCTCGCCCGGGCGGACGAGCTCACGCCGCCGGCCGAGGGGGAGGTGTACGTGCACGAGCTGCTCGGGATGCACGTGTCGCTCCCCACCGGCGAGTCGCTCGGTGATGTCCAGGATGTCTACGAGCTCCCGCAGGGGCTCATGCTCGACGTCGCGTACGGGGCCGAGAGCGTGCTCCTCCCCTTCCGGGAGGAGTTCGTGGCCAATATCGACCGCGCCGCGCGCCGCATCGTCGCTACTCCGCCCGAGGGGCTCTTCGAGTGACGCTCCGCATCAACATCGTCACGATCTTCCCCGAGTTCTTCACCACGCCGCTCGGCCTCAGCATCCCCGCGCGCGCGGCGGCCGCGGGGAGCGTGACGTACCGCGTGGTGGACCTCCGCGATTTCACGCACGACCGCCACCGCACGGTCGACGACTATCCGTTCGGCGGCGGCCCGGGGATGGTGATGAAGCCGGAGCCGTTCTTCGAGGCGGTCGACGCGCTCGGCGCCAAGGCGCCGATCGTGCTCGTCTCCGCCCGCGGGCGCCGCTTCGTGCAGGCCGATGCCGTGCGCTACGCTGCGGGGACGGAACTGACGATCCTCTGCGGCCATTACAAGGACGTGGACCAGCGCGTCGCCGATCACCTGGCGACCGAGGAGATCTCCCTCGGCGACTTCGTGCTCTCCGGCGGCGAGCCGGCCGCGCTCGCGATCGTGGATGCGACGGTGCGCCTGCTCGACGGCGCGATGTCGGATATCGAGAGCGCGCGCACGGATTCGTTCTGGTCTGGAGGGCTCAGCGCGCCGAGCTACACGCGCCCCGCCGAGTATCGCGGCTTCACGGTCCCCGAGGTGCTCCTCTCCGGCGACCACAAGCGGATCGCGGCCTGGCGTGCGGCCGAGGCCGCGCGTCTCACCGCGCAGCGCGAGGCCGAGTGCCGGGCGCGGAACAGCTCGTGCGGTGACGAGCCCGCGGCACGTTCGACTGATCCTTAGCCTCCGGTGCCTACGATGCTCTACTCCGTCAATCCCGCCACGGGCGAGACGCTCGCCACCTTCCCGCCGCTCTCCGATGGCGAGCTCGATCGCCGCCTCGACCGCGCCGTCGCGGCGTTCCGCCGCCACCGCACGACCTCGTTCGCCGACCGCGCCCGCCGCCTCCTCCGCGCGGCCGACATCCTCGAGGGGGAAAAGGCGACGCTCGGCCGGCTCATGGCGCTGGAGATGGGCAAGCCGCTCCAGGCGGGGATCGATGAGGCGGTGAAGTGCGCGCGCGCGTGCCGCTACTACGCCGAGCACGGGGAACGCTTCCTCGCCGACGAGCCCGTGCGCACGGAGGCGATGCAGAGCTTCGTGACGTACCAGCCGCTGGGCCCCGTGCTCGCGGTGATGCCGTGGAACTTCCCCTTCTGGCAGGTCTTCCGCTTCGCGGCGCCGGCGCTCATGGCGGGCAACGTGGGGCTGCTCAAGCACGCGTCGAACGTGCCGCAGTGCGCGCTCGCGATCGAGGACGTGCTCCGCCGCGCGGGCTTCGACAACGATGAGTTCCAGACGCTCCTCATCGGCTCGGACCGCGTGGCCGGCGTGATCGCGGACCCGCGCATCGCGGCGGTGACGCTCACAGGGAGCGAGCAGGCGGGGATGCAGGTCGGCGCCGCGGCGGGCAAGGCGATCAAGAAGACGGTGCTCGAGCTGGGGGGAAGCGACCCGTTCATCGTGATGCCGAGCGCCGACGTGGAGACGGCGGCGCGCATAGGGGTGAAGGCACGTACGGTGAACTCGGGGCAGTCGTGCATCGCGGCGAAGCGGTTCATCGTGCACGAGGCGATCGCAGACGCGTTCACGCGCGAGCTGGTGCGCGGGATGGAGCAGCTGGTCGTCGGAAACCCGCTCGATCTGCGCACCGAGGTGGGCCCGCTCGCGACGCCGCAGATCCTGGATGGCCTGGCAGACCAGGTGGACCGCACGCTCGCGGCCGGCGCCCGCGCGCTCACGGGCGCGCGCCGCCTCGCCGGCCCGGGGAACTTCTACGCGCCAACGGTCCTCACGGACATCCCGGATCACTCGCCGGCGTTCTGCGAGGAGCTCTTCGGCCCGGTCGCGCTCCTCTTCCGCGTCGGCGACATCAACGAGGCTATCCGCCTCGCAAACGCTACTCCGTTCGGCCTCGGCGCCAGCGCCTGGACCACCGACGCGTCCGAACGCGACCGCTTCATCCGCGACCTGGATGCAGGCATGGTCTTCATCAACGCGATGGTCGCCTCCGACCCGCGACTGCCGTTCGGCGGCGTCAAGCGATCAGGGTATGGGCGGGAGCTGGG
>JADGGM010000318.1 GCA_019689955.1 Gemmatimonadaceae bacterium | reverse complement strand
CCTGGCGGGGGAGGCGGCGGGCCTCCACGCCGCGTGGGCGAGCGACGGCGGCGACTACGGCGGCCAGCTCGCCACGGCCGGCGAGGAGGGGAGCCTCTACGTCTCGGTCGGCGCGGCGCTGCAGGAAGTGATCATGGGGATGATCGGCCCCACCGAGGAGGTCGCGGCCGAGAAGATCGGCACGCCGCTCCAGACGGGGGACTCGCGGTACGAGGAGTCGCGCTTCAGTGACAACACGCTGGCCGACCTCCAGAACGATCTCTCCGGCGCGCGCGACGTCTACCTCGGCGGCGTCAGCACCTTCGTCGCGGCGCAGGACGCGCGCCTGGACCAGCTCGTACGCGCGCAGTTCGATCAGGCGCTCGAGGCCCTCGCCGCGGTGGGCCCGAGCTTCGACGCCGCGCTCCACGACCACCCCGAGGCGCTCCGCGCCGCGCAGCAGGCGATCTTCACCCTCAACCACACGCTGATGACGCGCGTGGCCCCCCTCGTGGGCGGGGTGGAAGGGGACGACGACTGATGCGCCGGATCGCGGTGACGGCGCTCGCGCTCCTCGCCGCGTGCGGCGGCGACGTCCCCTCGCGGCCGCCATCCTCCCCACCGCCCACGACGGATGCCCGCTCGGGCGGGGGGATGACGGTCGATGACGCGACGAGCAAGGCGTTCAGCCGGCCGGGGCCCAACCTCTCCGCGGAGCGGCTCGCGCTGCACACCGCGGGGGACGCGGTGTTCGAGGCGACCTTCGTCCCGGCGCCCGCGGAGGTGAACCCGGGGCTCGGGCCGCGCTTCGACAACGTCTCGTGCGCCGGGTGTCACACGGGGGATGGCCGCGGGCGTCCGCCGGCCGCGGGGGAGGCGTTCAACTCGATGCTCTTTCGCGTGAGCCTCCCGGGGAGCGACGCCCACGGCGGCCCGATGCCCGTGCCGGGCTTCGGCACGCAGCTCGCGCTACGCGCGAGCGTGGGGCTCACGCCGATGGCCGTCGTCACCGTCACGTACACGGACAGCAGCGGTACGTTCGCCGATGGCGAGCCGTACACGCTGCGCGTGCCGCACTACGCGATCACGGATCCGTATCGCGAGCTCCCGGCCGGCGTGCTCGTCTCGCCGCGCGTCGCGCCCCCCAACTTCGGGCTCGGGCTGCTGGAGGCGGTGCCGGACGCCACGATCACCGCGCTGGCGAGCGACCCGGACGCCGTGGACGCCGGGGTCGCAGGGCACCCGAACTATGTGTGGGACGCGGCGGGGCAGCACGTCGCGCTCGGTCGCTTCGGTCTCAAGGCGAACACCGCGACGCTGCTCGATCAGACGGCGGCCGCCTTCAACGCCGACATGGGGATCACGACCTCGCTCTTCCCCACGGAGCCGTGCGACGATGACATCCCTGCGTGCGCCGACCACGCGCCCGACCTGAGCGACGATCTCCTCCACGCCGTCACCGAGTACGTCCGCACCCTCGGCGTGCCGGCGCGGCGCAAGGTGGACGATGCGACGGTGCAGCACGGCGAGCAGCTCTTCGCCGGGATCGGGTGCGCGCGCTGTCACGTCCCGACGCTCCAGACCGGCGTCGTGGCCGGCGCGCCGGAGGTCTCCAACCAGCGCATCCACCCGTACACCGACCTCCTCCTCCACGACATGGGCCCCGGCCTCGCCGACGGACGCCCCGACTATCTCGCCACGGGGCGCGAGTGGCGCACGCCGCCGCTCTGGGGGATCGGCCTCACGGCGATCGTGAACGGCCACACGAATTTCCTGCACGATGGCCGCGCCCGGAACCTCACCGAGGCGATCCTCTGGCACGGCGGACAGGGCGCGGCGGCCGCGGACGCGTTCCGCCGTCTCTCCAAGTCGGACCGCCAGGCGCTGATCGCGTTCCTCAACTCGCTGTAGCTGGAAACGAAGCGGCCTGGCGCTCGCATACATCGCGAGCCCCAGGCCGTCCACGCGCAGGGAGCGCGTCCCCGCGTCAGCGCGCCGCGCGCTCCAGCCCGCGCACGACGTCCGCCAGCGCGCGCACCCGCTTCGCGTCGCTCGCGCTCTGCGCATCGCGGTCCAGCTCCGCCGCGAGCTTCTCGAGCGTGCGCCGGCGCGCTGCGCCGCTCGCGTGCTCGGCGCTGTTCAGCGCGCTCGTGATCGCCGACGTGCGCGCTTCCGGGAGCCCGTGGTCGCGCACGAGCTGGTCCACGTACGCACGCGCCACCGGGAACGCTGCCGGCCAGACGATCTTCGGCTGGTCCTGCGGGTTGAGGACATCCAAGTGGACCAGCTTCGCGGCGTCGATCTCGTTCTGCGTCAGGTCCGCCGTCGGCGTCAGCTCGAAGACGTCGAGCCCGCGCGCGATCGCCGAGCCGTAGATGTAGCCGTTGTAGTAGTACCCCGACCAGTACCCGCCGAGCACGAGCTCCGTCGAGTCGATCGGACCGCGGTCGAAGTACGCGATCTCCTTCGGGTGCGTCGGGTCGGTGAAGTCGAACACCGAGAGCCCGCCCTGGTACCACGCCTGCACCATGATGTCGCGCCCCGGCACCGGAATCAGCGAGCCGTTGTGCGCGACGCAATTCTCCTGCTCCGTCTGCGCGGCCGGCATCTTGAAGTAGCCGGCGTGCGTGAGCGTGTTGTTCGCCAGCGTGAAGAACACGTCCGCGCCCCACTCGATCGGGTCGGTCGCGCGGCACTTGGCCTGCGTGCCGCCCCCCCACTCATCGGTGAAGAGGAGCTTCGAGCCGTCGTTGCTGAAGGTGGCCGAGTGCCAGAAGGCGAAGTTGGAGTCGGAGACCGCCTGGAGCCGCGTGGGGTGCGCGGGGTCCTTGATGTCGAGGAGGAGCCCGTACCCCGAGCAGGCGCCGGCTGCGAGCCCGATGGCGGGGTAGACGGTGATGTCGTGGCACTGCGACGGACCGCTCCGCCGCGCGGTGGCGCTGGGCATGCGGATGTTGATGCCGTACTGCCGCAGCGAGTCGGCCGCCACGCGCGCGCGGGCCGTGTCCGAGGAGCGATTGATGAGGAACGTCGCGAACAACTCCGCGATGTGCTCCGAGTCGGCCGCCGCCGTGGTAGCAGGGAGCTGGACGCGCTGGAGGAAGCCGCGGGCCATCTTGACCGCCGCGCCGTTCGCCGTGTCGGCAACGGCCACGCCGTGCGTGGGGGGCGGGGTGAGGTCGTTGAAGATGCGCGGCGAGCTCACGATCGCCGCCTGCTCGGGGTGCGCGAGGGGCACCTTGATGACCTCGATGCGGAAGAGCGCGGTGTTGGGATCGGTGATGTCCCCCGCCTCGCACCCGGGGAGCTCACTCGCCGAGCGCACCGGCGCGAGCCCCGACACGTAGATGTAGACGACCCCCTTGTCGTGCGGGTCGGGCACCAGCGTGTGCGTGTGCGAGCCGCGGCACGTCTGCACGGTGGCCACCTGCCTGGGGTGCGTCGGGTCGGACACGTCGAAGATGCGCACGCCGATCATGCGCTCCTTGCTCACGCTGTCCTGCACCCCTTGCGTCCCGCAATCCAGCCGGCTCGCGCCGTCCTCGGCCGAGACGAAGAGCAGGTGTCCGTAGATCGACACGTCACCCTGCTCGGTGAAGCACACGTGCACGTTGGTCAGCTTCGGCGCCCGCGGGTCGGCGATGTCCCAGATCTGGAGCCCGCTGAAGTTCCCCTGGTACAGGTAGCGGCCGCCGAACGCCATGTCCGAGTTCGCGTACGTCAAGCCACCGGGGTCGTTCGGGTGGAACTCTTCCGGCTTGTTGCGGTGCGCGACGAGGCGGAGCCCCTTCGCGGCGACGCCGGCATCGTACAGCCCGGCCTTGAGGTGGGCGCGCGGGTCCGTGGTGTCGGACTGCGCGCGCGCGGTGGAGGCCGCGCCGAGCGCGACGAGGGCGCAGAGCGCGGCGACGAGAGTGGCGAACGAGGAGCGTCGTATCATGGGGTTTGACTCGAGGTGATCGTTTGCAGCATGGCCTCCATCCGTGCGATCTCGGCCCGCTGACCGGCATCGACTTCGCTGGCGAAGGTGAACAGCTCGGGCTGTTGCCCCGAGCGTGGTGTGGCGAAGAGCTTGGCGACCATGTCGAGGGCGCCCTGATGGTGCTTGATCATCCCCGTGAGATACAGCCGGTCGAACGCCGGCCCGCGCGCCGAGTCGAGCTGGCGCATCTCCTCCGGCGTCAACATCCCCGGCATCAGCATCTGGTGCGCGCCCATGTCCATCCCCGGCATCGCCGTCCCCCCTGCCTCGTGCGCGCCGCTCGTGTCGTGCGCTGCGCCGTGGCCGGCGGGGAGCATGTGCAGGGGATCGGGGACGTCCAGGTGGCGCGCCCGCAGCCAGCGCTGCAACATCGCGATCTCATCGCGCTGTGAGAGCGCGATGCGCTTGCACAGCACCAGCAGGTCGCGCCGCGCGCCGTGCGTCGGCGCCCAGTCGGACATCACGACCGCCTGGGCGTGGTGCATGATCATCCCCTGCACGAAGTCGACGTCGGCCTGGGTGTAATCGTGTGGGACAGCCGTCGCGGCCTGCCCCGGCAGGCGCGGCGCGGCGAGCGCGGTCAACGCGACAGCGAGGGACACGACGAGCGTGCGCCGGTGTGGTCGTACGGATGGCATGAGGCTCCTGCCTGCGAAACGCTGGAAGGGAACACGATCTTCCACGCCGCGAACCTTGGGCTCCGTCACAGGGCCCGTCAAGGGCCGCGCCCGCCACGCCGACCCTTGACGCGCGGGTGTTCCGGAGAACATCTGACTCTAATACACATCTCCGAGCCCACGAGACTCGACGTCATT
>JADGGM010000317.1 GCA_019689955.1 Gemmatimonadaceae bacterium | reverse complement strand
TGTCGTGGGCCTGCTCATCATGAGTGGCGGGCTCTCGTGGTTCGGACGGCTCCCCGGGGACATTCGGATCGAGCGCGATAATGTGCGCGTGTACGTGCCGATCACGTCCATGATTCTCGTGTCGGCCGTGCTCTCGCTCATTGCCTGGATTCTCCGGCGCGTGCGCTGAGCACGCACCGGCGGCCCGGGTCGTGCACGACGTCACGCGAAGGCTCACGCCACATCGTTGTTCGCTGCATCGCTGTTTGCTGTATCGAAGTTCGCTGGATTGCTGTCGAGGTACCCCGCTGTATGCGTATCGCGTTGGTTTCCACCCCGTTCGTCCCTGTCCCACCGCGTCACTATGGCGGCACCGAGCTGATGGTGGCCGAGCTGGCGGAAGGGCTCGTCGCCCGGGGGCACGAGGTGACGCTGTTCGGCACGGGCGATTCGTGCACTTCCGCCGAGTTGCGCTATCTCTACGCCGAAGCGCAATGGCCCCCGACCACGATGACCGATCTCAATCACGTCAGTTGGGCGCTGCAACAGGTGGCCGAGGGGGAGTTCGACGTCGTGCATGCGCAGTCGGCGGCCGCGCTCGCGTACGCGCGCTTCGCGTCGTGTCCGCCGATCGTCTACACGCTGCACCACGCGCACGATCCGGCGCTGTCCGAGTTCTACCGCCACTTCCCCAGCGTGCACTACGTGGCGATCTCGCGGGCGCAGGCGAGCCGCGAGACGAGCCTGGCGCGCGTGGAGGTGGTCCACCACGGGCTCGATCCGGCGAAATATCAGTGCCGCGAGCGGCCCCAGGACTACGTCTGCTTCGTCGCCCGCTTCAGCCCCGTCAAGGGACCGCACACGGCGATCGACGTCGCGGGCGCCGCGGGGGTGCCGATCCGCATGGCGGGCGAGGTCCACGAGGTCGACCAGGCGTTCGCCGAGCGCGAGCTGGCGCACCGGATGCGCCGCGACTACGTGACGCCGCTCGGCCCGATCGGGATGGACGTGAAGGTGCCGCTCCTCCGTGATGCCCGCGCGCTCCTGGCGCCGATCGAGTGGGAGGAGCCGTTCGGGCTGGCGCTCATCGAGGCGATGCTCAGCGGGTGCCCCGTCGTCGCGTTCCCGCGCGGGAGCGTCCCCGAGCTGGTGGAGCCGGGGGTGACGGGCTTCGTGGTCCACACGGCGGAGGAGATGTGCGAGCTCATCCGTCCCGGCGGGGTGTTGGACGACTTCGACCGGCGCCGCTGCCGTGCCCGCGCCGCCGAGCGCTTCGGACGGGACCGCATGGTCGCAGACTACGAGCGGGTGTACGCGCGCGCCGCCGTGCCGGAGCGGCGCGGCGCGACGCTTGCGAGAATTGCCTGAGACGCACCCCTCGGCCGAAGACCATCATGAGCGTGCACGACACGACGGAGCCGGCCGCCATCTCCATGTACGACGCGGTGGGCTACACCGCGGTGGACTGCCGGCACGGCACGACCGTCCAGGACAGCCTCGTGCTCAAACACGAGCGTCTCTTCCTGCTCCTCGATCCGCGCGGGAACGTCGCCCCCGCGGGGCATTGCGGGCTCGGGCTCTTTCACGACGACACCCGCATGCTCAGCCACTACGTGCTCGCGACCGCGGGCCACCAGCCGACGCTCCTCTCGTCGCAGGTGATCCGGATGTACAGCGCGCAGGTGGACCTCGCGATCGACGATGCCGAGTTCGGCGGCGATGCGTGGAACGTCACGAACGCCATCCACATCCGGCGCGAGCTCCTCCTCGACGACCGGTTCAACGAGCGCGTCACCCTCACCAACTATCTCGCGTCGGCGATCGACTTCTGGGTCGAGTTGTCGGTGGGGAACGACTTCGCGGACATCTTCGAGGTTCGCGGGTGGAAGCGGCAGCAGCGGGGGACCTTCTACCCGCCGACGGTCGGCACGCGTTCGCTCTCCTTCTCCTACCGCGGCCGCGACGGGCGGCTGGTGCAGAGCACGATCGTCTTCGAGGTGCCGCCCGACACGATCACCCCGCGCGCGGCGCGCTGGCGATTCCGGCTCGAGCCGAACACGCCGCACGCGCTGGAGTGGTACGTGCTCCCCGGCCCCCCGCCGGCGCACGCGCGCCGCGTCTCGGTGAACGGCGCCGACGCCGGCGCCCCCGGCGGCGATGGGCTGCACGCGCGCCGCGCGCCGATCGAGGCGTTGTACGACGCGTGGCGCGCCGGGTGCACGCACTTCAGCACGGACGTGGCCGAGTTCAACGCCGCGATCGAGCAAGGGATCATCGACCTGCGCGCGCTCTACACCGAGGCTGACGGCATGCCGATCATCTCGGCCGGAATCCCCTGGTACTCCACGCCGTTCGGCCGCGACTCGATCATCACGTCGCTCCAGACGCTCTCGCTCAACCCGAAGATCGCGATCGACACCCTGCGCTACCTCGCGCACACGCAGGGGACGCGCGAGAACCCCGAGACCGAGGAGCAGCCGGGGAAGATCATGCACGAGTTGCGGCGCGGCGAGCTCGCGCGCGCCGGCGAGATCCCGCACGTCCCCTACTACGGCACGATCGACGCGACCCCGCTCTGGCTCATCCTCCTCCACGAGACGTGGCGGTGGACGGGGGACGAGGCGCTCGTCCGCGAGCTCCTCCCGAACGCCGAGCGCGCGCTCGAGTGGATGGATCGCTACGGCGACATGGACGGCGACGGATTCCTCGAGTACGCCAAGACATCGCCGAACGGGCTGGTGAACCAGGGGTGGAAGGACTCGTGGGACGGCGTCCCCTTCCCCGACGGATCGCTCCCCGAGCCGCCGATCGCGCTCGTGGAGGTACAGGGCTACGCCTGCGACGCGAAGCGGCGCATGGCGTCGCTCTACCGCACGTTCGGCGACGTGGAGCGCGCGACGGCGCTGCGTCGCGAGGCGATGCGGCTGCGCGAGCGGATCATCGAGTGCTTCTGGCTCGAGGAGCTCGGCACCTTCGCGCTCGCGCTCGACGGGCACAAGACGCCGATCCCCACGGTGACGAGCAACGCCGGCCACCTGCTCTGGAGCCGCGTCCCCGACGCCACGTGCGCGGCGCGCCTCGCCTCGCGCCTCCTCGCGCGCGACATGTTCTCGGGGTGGGGGCTGCGCACGCTGAGCGCGGACCAGCCCGTCTTCAACCCGATGAGCTACCATGACGGCACGGTGTGGCCGCACGACAACGCGATCGTCGCCCTGGGGCTCTCGCTCTGCGGGCAGAAGGCGGCGATGGCGCCGATCTTCTCGGCGCTGCACGATGCGGTGCGCGGGATGCCCTATCACCGGCTCCCCGAGCTGTACTGCGGGATGGTGCGCGCGCAGGGATTGCGCCCGGTGCTCTACCCGGTGAGCTGCTCGCCGCAGGCGTGGGCGTCGGGGGCGTTCTTCATGCTCCTCCAGGCGGCGACGGGGATCCTCCCCGACGCGCCGGGGCACGAGCTGCACATCCGCGAGCCGGCGCTGCCGCCGTTCCTCCGCGAGCTGGTGATCCAGGGGCTCCAGGTCGGCGGGTCGCGCGTCGCGTTGCAGTTCACCCGGCGCGGCGAGCGCACGCTCGCCAACCTGCTCGACGTGGAAGGGGACCCGGTGCGCGTGCGGATCGACCTCTCGTGATCAGCAGAGGTGCACGGCCATCGCCTTGAACGAGGCGTACACCGGGGTGCCGGGGGCGAGGGCCAGCTCGCGGGCCGAGCGCGTGGTGAGCGCGGCGACGAGCGGCGTGCCGTCCACGTCCACGGTCACGCGGGTGAGCGCGCCGAGCGTCGCGATCTCGCTCACGACCCCGTGGAACTGGTTGCGCGCTGAGGTGGGGTGCGCCTCGAGCGAGAGCACGACTTCCTCGGCGCGGATCACGGCGTACCCCGGCCCGCTCGTCATGTCGCCGACGGTATAGAAACGGAGCGACCCGGTGCGGAACTCGATCGCGTGGTGGCCGTGCGCGAGCGTCTCGGGCTCGCCGGGGGCCCAGTCCGGAGCGCCTTCGCCGAGCACGCGCAGCTCGCCGGCGAAGACGTTCTCCGCGCCGAGGAACTCGGCGATGTACGGCGACGCCGGCTGGCGGAACACCGTCTCGGGGGGACCGTACTGCAGCACGCGCCCGCCGTCGAGGAGGATCGCCACATCGCCGAGGAGGCCGGCTTCGGTGAAGTCGTGCGTCACCTGGAGCACGGTGAGCCCCCACTCGCGGTGGATCGCGCGCACCGTGCGGCGCACGAGCGCGCGGCGGCGCGGGTCGAGCGCGCTGAACGGCTCGTCGAGGAGGAGGATGCTCGGCCGTGCGGCGAGCGCGCGCGCGATCGCGACGATCTGGCGCTCCCCGCCGCTCAGCGCGCGCACGGAGCGGGTCATGAGCGCGTCCGCGCCGAGCCGCTCCGCGATCTCGCGCGCGAGCGCGGGGCTCGATGCGCCGTAGCCGATGTTCTGCTCGACGGTGAGATGCGGGAAGAGAAAGCCGTGCTGGTAGACGAAGCCGATCCCGCGCCGCTCGGGCGGGACCCCCGCGACGTCGCGGCCGTCGAGGCGGAGCGTGCCGCCGCGCTGCGGGATGGTCCCGGCGATCGTCTCGAGCAGCGTCGTCTTCCCCGAGCCCGCGGGGCCGATCACCACGCCGTAGCGCCCCGTGGGCACGGTGAAGGTGATGTCGCGCAGCGCGAAGCTCCCCACGCGCGCGCCGAGCCCCGCGACGTCGATCACGGCTCCACCCCCGCCCCGCGCTCCGGCCGGAGCGCGCGCAGCACGATGAGCGGCGCCAGCGCGAGGATCGCGAGCACCGCGGCGACGGGGAG
>JADGGM010000316.1 GCA_019689955.1 Gemmatimonadaceae bacterium | reverse complement strand
GCGTGGGCCCGGTGGGCTTGGGCGGCGTCGTGCTCGACACCGGCGCCGACGCCTTGAGCCGCGCGATCACCTTGTCCGTGAGGTCGAGGCTCGAGTCCGCCGCCACCACCACCCCCGCCTGGTTCCCCGCGTCCAGGATCATCGCGTACCCCTCCTCGGAGCGGATCTGCTCGATGATCCCGTTGATCTTCTGCATGATCGGCCGCACCAGCTCCGCCTGGCGCTGCTGCGCCTTCTGCTCCAGCTCCTGCGTCCGCTGCTCGTACTCGTTGCGCTTCGCCTCGATCTCCTTCTCCTTCCCCGCCTTCGCGGCCGGGCTCAGCGTCGCCTGCACCTTGGTGTACGCCGCCACGAGCGCGTTGAGCGAGTCGCTCATCTTCCGCACTTCGGCCTGGTACGCGTTCATCTCCTTCTGAATCTGCGCTTCGGCCTCCGCGCGCCCCGGCGCCTCCGCGATGATCTTCTGCGAGTTGATGTACGCGACCTTCATCCCCCCTGTCCCTTGCGCGAGCGCGCCGGCGGCAGCCAGGGTCGTGAGCACGAGCGCGCTCAGCATGACTCGAACGAACGAACGCATGATGGCTCCGGTTTAGAAGAGTTGCCCAAGCTTGAAGTGCAGCTGCCACTTCGGGTCCTTACGCCCAAAGCTGTCGACCCGATCGAACCCGTATGCCCAGTCGAGCCCGAGCGGGCCGAGCGGCGTCACGATCGCCACGCCCATCCCTGCCCCACGGAAGAGCCGCGTCGGATCGAAGTCGCGCGGCTTGTCGTACACGTTCCCGGCATCGTAGAAGAGGTCCGCGTACAGCATCTGATTGAACCGAATCCCCAGCTCCGCGGTCGCGCTGAAGAACGCGTTCCCGAACGACGACTGCGCCGCGTTCGAGTTCGTGTTCGGCACGAATCCCTTCGGCGTGATCGAGAACTCCTCGTAGCCGCGGAGCTGCTCGCCGTATTGCGTCCCCCCCATCGCGAACTTCTGGGAGTAGAAGAACGGCCCCGCATCGCCGAACAGGGCGCCGGCGCGCGCCGTCAAGCCGAGCACGATCTTGATCGGCTGCGACCCCGGCGCGTCCCCGCCGAACTGGGTGAGCGTCGTGTAGTTCCGGAGCTCGGTGGTGTACCGCTGGAAGCTCGATGTCCCGCCGAGCGGTCCGCCGTTGAACTGCGCCGTGAATGTCCGCATCGATCCCGCCGACGCGAACGGGAGGTCGATCCGGTTGTCGTGCGTGATCGTCGCGCCGAGGGTCGAGCGGAAGTTGTAGTTCTGGTTGATCGTCGTGTCGCGGTTCGCCACCCCCCCCGTGAACTTCACGGCTTCGCCGCCGTACGAGATGAAGAGACGCGTGAACGGCGAGTTGTGCACCGGGAACCCGAACTGCAGCGACCCGCCGACCGCCTTGCTCTGCCCCAGGTCGGCGATGATGTAGCGCGAGCGCGTGTTGTACGCCGTCACCGTCCCCGACACGCGCGACATCTTGATCGCCGGATCGGTGTAGCTCAGCTGGAAGTCGTTGATGTACCGCCCGAACTGCCACTGTACCGACGCCCGCTTGCACGCGCCGAACAGGTTCGGCTGGTCGAGCCCGATGAACCCGCCGACGCCCGTCCCCTCCCCCACCGACGCGCCGAAATTCACGCTCCCGGTGTGCTTCTCCTTGAGGTGGAAGATCACATCCACGTCCCCCTTGTCGTTCGCCGGGCGCGTGTCGGGGGGCGGGAGCGGTGACTCGAAGAAGCCGAGGTTCTGGATGTTCTGGTAGCTGCGGATCAGCCGGTCCTGGCTGAACACGTCGCCGGGGAGGATCACCAGCGCGTCGCGGATACACGCCTCGTTGGTGTAGTCGTTCCCCGCGATCTCGATCCGGTTGATCGTGGCCGGGGTCCGCTCGTCGATCTCCCAGCGCAGGTTCACCGTGGGCACGGAGTCCGGCCCCATGGTGCGCTCCACCACCGGGCGGACCTGGGCGTAGATGTACCCCTCGTTCGCGTACGCCGTCCGCAGGCGGTTCGTCGCCTCGTCCCACTCGGACTGGTCGAACAGGTTCTCGTCCGACCCGCCCCCGCCGAAGAGCCCCTTCACGCGCTCGGTGATCGACCGCTCGTGCGGGGTGAAGGGGAAGAAGCGGTTGATGTCTTCGGTCGAGAAGTGGCGGTTCCCGATCACCTCGAACGTCCCGACGCGGTACTGCTTCCCCTCGTGCACGTTGATCTGCATCACCGCCTTCCCGGTGGATCGGTCCACGAGCATCGTGTCCTTGGTCACCTGGAAGTCGATGAAGCCGTTCTTTTCGTAGAGCTTGGGGATGCGCTCGCCGATGTCGGTGGCGAACTTGTCCTCGTCGAACTCTCCCTTGCGCCACCACCAGAACCCTTCCGGCTTCGTCTTCATCGCGTCGACGATCTCGGACTCCTTGAGCGTGGAGTCGCCGACGATGTCGATCCCGGAGAGCGCGAGGCGCCGCCCTTCATCGATGTGGAAGGTGAGGTTGACCGCGTGATCCACGGCGGTGGTCTCGGGCGTCACGCGCGCGAGGAAGTACCCCTTGGCCTCGTACACGGAGTCGATGCGCTGCACGGCGCGTGCGACCTGGGCGGGATCGAGGGGCTTCCCGGTGGTGAGGTCGATCTTCCCGCGCACGGTGCCTTCGGAGACAACGTTGGTCCCGGTCACGGAGAAGCTCGCCAGGATCGGCCGCTCGCTCACGGCGAACACGAGCGTCGCGCGCTGGGTTGCGGGGTCGACCGTACAGGAGAGCTGCACATCCTGGAATTCGCCCGACGCGTACAGGTTCCGGATCGCACGCTGCACGACGCGGAAGTTGATCGTGTCGCCGGGGGCGACGCCGACGTCGGCGAGCACCTTGGAGGTGGGGACTCGCGAGTTGCCGCGCACGGCGACGGAGTCCGGCGTCACGCAGGGCCCGGTGGCCTGCTGTTGTTGTGCGCCGGCCCGGGGGGCGCCCACGGTGGCCAGGGCGCCCAAGGCGAGCGGAAGGAGGAGAGCTCGTGACATGGCCTAAGTATACACACGAGACGGCCGAACGGCCCCTGGGGGGGCCATTCGGCCGCGCGTCGAACAAGTGCCGCCCGGGGACCCCCGAGGATCAGGGCGTCTTGCTCAGGACGCGGAAGTCCAGCTTCGCGCCGTCCGGGGACACGTCCACCTCCACCTCGTCCCCCTTGGCGAACTCGCCCACCAGGATCTTCTCCGACAGCGGGTCCTCGATGTACTTCTGGATCGCCCGCTTGAGCGGCCGGGCCCCGAAGTGCTCGTCGTACCCGTGCGTGCTCAGGAACTCGGTGGCCGCGGGGGAGAGCTTGAGGGTCAGCTCCTCCTCGGCCAGCCGCTTCTGCACCTCGCGGAGCAGGATCCCGACGATCTGGGCGATGTGCTCCCGGGTCAGCGGGTGGAACACGATCACGTCGTCCAGCCGGTTCAGGAACTCGGGGTTGAACACGCGCTGGATCTCTTCCTTCACCTTCTCCGAGATCCGCTCGAAGTTCTCCCGGTCGTCCGCCGCGGCGAAGCCGAGCCCACGCCCCTTGGTGATGTCCCGCGCCCCGACGTTCGAGGTCATGATCACGACGGTGTTCTTGAAGTCGATCACACGCCCGTAGTTGTCGGTCAGGTGCCCCTCATCGAGGACCTGGAGCAGGATGTTGAACACGTCCGGGTGCGCCTTCTCGATCTCGTCGAGCAGGACCACGCTGTACGGCTTCCGCCGGACCGCCTTGGTGAGGGTCCCGGAGTCCTCGTAGCCGACGTACCCCGGAGGGGCGCCGATGAGGCGGCTCACGGAGAACTTCTCCATGTACTCGCTCATGTCGACGCGGATGAGCGCCTGCGGGTCGGCGAAGAGGAACTTGGCCAGCGAGCGGGCGAGCTCGGTCTTCCCGACCCCGGTGGGGCCGGAGAAGATGAACGACCCGATCGGCCGCGCCGGGTCCTTGAGCCCGGCCCGGCTCCGGCGAATCGAGCGCGCGAGCGCCTTGATCGCCTCGTCCTGCCCCACCACCGACGCGTGGAGCTCCTCCTCCATGCGCAGGAGCCGGGAGCTCTCCGCCTCCTGGAGGCGCATCACGGGGATCCCGGTCCACCGGCTCACGATGAACGCGATCTCCTCCTCGCCGAGCGACGGCCGGTACGACTGCCGCCGCTTCTCCCACTCCTCCTGTTTCCGGCGGATCTCCGCCTGGAGCTCGCGCTCCTTGTCGCGGAGGGCGGCCGCCCGCTCGAAGTTCTGGTCGCGGACCGCGCCCTCCTTCTCGGCGTTCACCTCCTCCAGCTTCTCCTTGAGCTCCGCCACCTCCGGCGGCGGCGCCTGCGCGGCCAGCCGCGCCCGCGCCCCGGCCTCGTCGATCACGTCGATCGCCTTGTCCGGGAGGAACCGGTCGGTGATGTACCGCTCGGAGAGCTTGGACGCGATCACCAGCGTGCTGTCGGGGATCGTGACGTGGTGGTGGTCCTCGTACTTCTTCCGGAGCCCCTTGAGGATCTCCACCGTCTCCTCCACCGACGGCGGGTCGACGATGACCGTCTGGAACCGCCGCTCGAGGGCGCCGTCCTTCTCGATGTACTTCCGGTACTCGTTGAGCGTCGACGCCCCGACGCACTGCAGCTCACCGCGGGCCAGCGCCGGCTTGAGCATGTTGCTCGCGTCGATCGCCCCCTCGGCCGCTCCAGCGCCCACCAGGGTGTGCAGCTCGTCGATGAACAGGATGATGTTCTTGTTCTGCGCGATCTCGTTCATCACGGCCTTGAGCCGCTCCTCGAACTGCCCGCG
>JADGGM010000315.1 GCA_019689955.1 Gemmatimonadaceae bacterium | reverse complement strand
CTCTTCGACCTCATCCGCTTCGACGTGGCGCGCGGGTTCCGCCACGGGGAGTGGACCTTCTCGGTGGACCTGACGCGCGACCTCTGGGACATCCTCTAGCGGCGCGGCGCCTCACCGCGCGCCGGGCGGGACGGCGCCCCGCTTGTACCCCGCACCCCGGATCGCCACCACGAGCGACGGCACCACGTAGAGCGTGACCGGGGTGGAGAGCGCGAGCCCGCCGATCACCGCGAGCGCGAGCGGGCGCTGCAGCTCGCTCCCCGCGCCGATCCCGAGCGCCAGCGGGAGGAGGCCGAACAGGGTGCACAGCGTGGTCATGAGGATCGGCCGCAGACGGATGCGCGCGGCGTCCTCGATCGCGGCGCCGAGCGGGAGCCCGGCGTCGCGCATCCGGCGGTGCGTGAAGTCGAGGAGGATGATCCCGTTCTTCACCACGAGCCCCACGAGCAGGATGAGCCCCATGAACGACGAGACGTTGAGCGGCGTCCCCGTGACGATGAGCAACGCGATCGCCCCCACGAACGACACCGGCGCGGCGAGCGTGATCACCAGCGGCTCGACGAACGACTCGAACTGGATCACCATCACCGCGATCACGCTCACCGCCGCGAGCGCGAGCACGAGGAGGAGCGCGCGGAACGCCTCCTGCTGTCCCGCGTACTGCCCGCCCAGCTCCACGCGCACCCCCGCCGGCGGCGGCGCGGCGGCGAGCACGCGCCGCACGTCGCGCATCACGTCGCCGAGCGACCGGCCGCTCACGTCGGCGGTGATCGTGATCACCTGCTGCTGATTCTCGCGGTCCAGCTCCGCGCGCGACTCCGCGGGGCGCACGGACGCGACGCTGGCGAGCGGCACCACCCGGTGCGTGGTGGGCGAGAGGATGGGGAGCGCGCCGAGCTGCAGCGGGTCGAAGCGCACGGAGTCCGGGGCGCGCACGCGGATCCCGATCGGGTGATCCTCCCCGCGCACTTCCCCCGCCGCCACGCCGAGCAACGGCGCGCGCACGGCGGCGTCGACGTCGGCCGGGGTGAGCCCCACGCGCGCGGCCTCGGCCCCGTCGACGTGGAGCCGCATCTCGGGGCTCGGCTCGCTCACCCCGTCGTACAGGTCCTCGACCCCCGGGATCGCGGTGAGCTTGGGCGACACGTCGCGCGCGTAGCGCTCGAGCACCTCGAGCTGCTCGCCGAACACCTTCACCTCGACCGGGCGCGCGGCCCCGGCGAGATCGTTGATCACGTCGGTGAGGATCTGCATGAACTCGATGTGCAGCCGCGGTGCCGCCGCCGTGATCTTCGCGCGCACCTCGTCGATCACTTCGAAGACGTCGCGCGAACGCTCCCGCCGCGGGCGGAGGCGCGCCACGATGTCCCCCGAGCTCTGCTCCGTCGCGAAGAACCCCAGCTCCGCCCCCGTGCGCCGCGACGTGCCGGTGATCTCCGGCGTCTCCGCGAGGATGCGCTCCGCGATGTGGAGCTGCCGGTCCGTCTCCGCGAGCGCGGTCCCGCCGGGGGTGAAATAGTCGAGCACGAACGCCCCCTCGTCCATCTCCGGCAGGAACCCGGTGCCCACGAAGCGGTACGCGATCGCCCCGGCCGCGGCCAGCGCGAGCGCCACCGCGAGCGTCCGCCGCGGAGCCCCGAGCGCCGCGGCGAGCGAGCGCCCGTAGCGCATGGTGAGCGCGTCGATCGCCCGCGCCAGGCGCGCGCCGAGCCCGCGCCCCGCGCCGGTGGCGTTCGCCCTTTCGCGCGCCACGTCGCGCGCGGAGAGATACTGCGCGCTCAGCAGCGGGATGATCGTGAGCGCGAGGAGGAGCGAGACGAGCACGGCGATCGTGAGCGTGATCGAGAGCGCGGCGAAGAACTGCCCCACCACCCCTTGCAGGAGCCCGAGCGGGAGAAAGACCACCACGGTGGTGATCGTCGACGTGCTCACCGGCCAGAGGAGCTCCTGCACCGCGTCGCGGATCGCCGCGTGGCGGTCCGGCGTGAGGGCGAGGTGGCGGGCGATGTTCTCCGTGATCACCACCGCGTCGTCGATCACGAGCCCGATCGCGATCGCCATGGCGCCGAGCGTCATGAGGTTGAACGTCTGCCCCGCGAAGCGCATCACGAGCACCGTGATCGCCAGCGTGAGCGGGATCGACGTGGCGCTGATCGCCGTGATCCGCCCGTGGCGGAGGAAGAGGAGGAGCACGATCACCGCGAGCGCCGCGCCGACGAGCATCGCGTCGCGCACCGAGCGCACCGCGTCGCGCACGAGCGCGGCCTGGTCGTACACCGGCTTGAGCCGCACGCCCGGCGGGAGCGTGCGCTGGATCGCCGCGGCGGCCGCGGCAACGCTGTCGGCGATCTGCACGGTGTTCCCGCCGATCTGGCGCGTGATGTTGAGCAGCGCCGCCGGCCGTCCGTCCCCGGCGATGATGCGCACGTGGTCCTCGGTCCCCAGCATCACGGTCGCCAGGTCGCGCACGCGGAGCCCGTTGCCGATGACGACGTTGCCGACGTCGTCCACCGTGCGCGCGTCCTGGTCGCTCACGATCAGGTACTGCCGATAATCCTTCGCCACCCGCCCCACGGCGGCGGGGGCGATGGACCGTTGGATCGCGGCGGCGAGGTCGTCGTACGAGAGCCCCTGCTCGGCCAGGCGCTCGGGGTCGGCGACGACCTCGATCTCGCGGACGTCGTTCCCCTGCACCTCCACGCGCCCCACGCCGGGGATGCGCGAGAGCACGGGCGTGATCTCGTAGCGCGCGATGTCGTACAGCGTCGCCGGGTCCCCGCCCTCGAGGTTGTACGAGAGGATGGGGAAGAGCGACGGCGTGAGGCGCTCCACGTCGATCTGGACGTCGGCGGGGAGCTGGCTCCGTACCTCGTTCACCCGCGCTTGCACGAGCTGGAGCGCGTAGACCATGTCGGTCCGCGGGGCGAAGCTCACCGCGATCTCGGCCGCTCCGCGGATCGACCTGGACTGCACGCGCTGCACGCCGGGGACGATGCTCACCGCCTCCTCGATGGGGCGGGTGATGCTGAACACGACCTGTCGCGCGCCGAGCGCGGAGCCCTCGGCCACGATCTTGATGCGCGGAAAGACCAGCTCCGGGTAGATGGCCGACGGGAGCTGGAGCGCGGCCCACACACCGGCCGCGCTGAGGAGCGCGACGGCGAGGTAGATGAACCGGCGCTGGCGGACGAGGACGTCGAAAAGGCTCACGGCTTCACCGGCACGATGGTAGCGCTGTCCCGGACCCCGTACGCGCCGTAGGTCACCACGACCTCCCCCGGCGCGAGCCCGTGCGTGATCTCCGCCTCTCGCTCGGTCCGCGCGCCGACGGTGACGACCCGCGCGTGCGCGATCCCGGCCGTGTCCACGACGAACACCTTGAACTGCTCCCCGTCGGGGACGAGTGCCTGCACGGGGACCGCGACCGCGTTCGGGTGCACGGCGACGACGATCCGCCCGAACACCGTCTCACCGATGCGCAGCGTGCGCCGCGGGTGTGTGAGCCGGGCGCGCACGGCCACGGTCCGCGTCGCCGTGTCCACGGTGGCGGCGACGGTGTGCACGATGGCCGCGCCCAGCGGTTCCCCCCCCGCGCTCGCCCCGGCGACGACGATGACCGAGTCGCCGCGGTGCACCCCGGCGGCCTGCGCGGGGGGGAGCTCGAGCACCACGTCGAGCGCGGCGGGGTCGGCGATGTCGACGATGGGCTGGCTCGGGTCCACCGGCTGGCCGAGGACCGCGCCAAGGCGTGTCACCACGCCGCCGATCGGCGCACGCAGCGTCGCCAGCTCCAGGTTGCGGCGCGCGATCACCGCGTTCACCTGCGCCTGGGCCAGCTCGGCCAGCGCCTGGTCCGCATCCTTGCGCGGGACGATCCCTTCCGCCGCGAGCCGGCGCGCGCGCTCGGCGCCGTGCTGCGCCGCGGTGAGGGCGGCGTCCGCGCTCCGCGCCGCCGCGTCGAACGGTGCCCGCTCGAGCTCCACCAGCGCGTCCCCGCGCCGCACGTGGTCCCCCACGGCCACGTCGATCCGCGCCACGCGCGCCGGCACCGGCGCGCTGAGCGCCGCGAACCCGCCCGGGCGGGGCGCCACGGTCCCGATCGCGTCGATCGTCTCCTCGAACCGCTGCTGCGTCACCGGCGCGGTGCGCGCGCCCACCACCGCGGGCGGGCTCGCGCCCTCGGCATCGCTCCCTTCGCCGTCCCCGCCACGGCCGCCGCCACACCCGAGCCCGAGCGCGACGACGGCGCTCCAGAGCACCCAGCGCCGCACCCTCATGGCGCACCTCCCACCACCCGCGCGCGCCGCACCGCCGCGTTGGCGATCAGGGCGGCCGCGACGTCGTCCGCGTACTGCCCGAGCGCTGCGCGCGCGTTGCGCTCCGCCTCGAGCACGCTCGGCAGCGCGACCTCGCCCTCGGCGTAGGCCGTGAGCGCCATCTGCGCCACGCGCTGCGCGCTCGCCAACAGCGCGCGGTCGCGCTCGGCCTTCGCCACGGCCACCGTCCGCTCGCGCAGCGCGCGGGCGAGCGCCGCCTCGGCGTCGCGCGCGGCGATCGCGAGCGCGGCCTGCGCGCGGTCACGCGCCGCGGCGGCGCTCTCGATCGCGCCCCGGTTGCGGTTGAAGAGCGGGAGCGGGAGCGACAGCCCCGCCACCGGGAGCAGCCCCGTCTCCTCGTGCGCCGGATCGCCCCATTCGATCCCCACCTGAACCGTCGGCGCGCTCAGCACGCTCCGCCGTTCCAGCGCGAGCGACCGCTCGGCGGCCTCGAGCTCCGCACGCGCGGCCTGCACGGCGCGCGGGGGCGGAGGGGGGG
>JADGGM010000314.1 GCA_019689955.1 Gemmatimonadaceae bacterium | reverse complement strand
TCTCCCCCGGGATCTGGGCGGCTGGGGGCGGTGGGGAGCGGCGGGGGGCCGCGGCGCGGCGGTTGGGGCGCGCGCGCCGCTCACGGCGAGATCGCCTTACCCTCGGGCCTGCTGCGAGGGGAGGGCCGCCGGCTCGCGCTCGGCCTGAAGCCGGGCCATGTAGCGCTGCGCCTCCGAGATCCGCTCGATCTCGATCGCCATGGCGTCGACCGTGTTCTCGATGCGCTGGATCTGCTCGGCCAGCGCCGGATCGATCGCCGGCGGGATCGCCTTCCGGTCCATCCGCCGCCCGAAGGCGCGCGCGATCGGGAGCCCGACGATGACGAACGCGAGCATGACGAAGAACGCGATCCCGAGGTGCACCGCTTCCGGCGGTATCGCGTCGGGCCCGGCGAACGGGGGGACCATGACCACGGGGGCCGCGTCACCCTGCCCAGCCTGGGCCTGCGCGCGGGCGATCCGGGCCTGCTCGCGCGCGGCCTCCACCTGCTCGCGCACTGCCTTCTGAATCTGCTCGCGGAGCTGGGCGGCGGAAGCGTCCTGGCTCTGCTGGGGAGTTGAAGTCTGCATGTGACTCTGCTCCAATGACCTGGGCGTCCGGCGCGCACGCGGTGGAATGCTGCCGCGATCCTGCCCTCAATGTGCGCGCCGGGCGCCGTTATCGCCAGCGTGGCCAGGGGCGCCGCGTCACCAGCCGTTCCGTTGGCGGAGCGACGTGATGTGCGCCACGTGGTGCCGTGAGTGCCACGCGTACATACCCAACGCTTCCTCCAGCGGAACGAGACGACCGTGCTCGGGGTGCCGGTACGCCCGCTTGAAGTCCGCCGGCGACATGGCACGGAGCAGGGTGACCCACCGCGCGTGCAGTGCATCCAGAAGCGCGAGCGACACTTCGGGAGGCGTGGCCCCGGTGTCCGGGAGCTCCGCCCACCGTGCTTCCTCATACGGCTTGATCGTCGGCTCGGTTTCGGTGAGGGCGAGCTTGAAGCGGACGTACGCGTTCATGTGGCTGTCGGGCAGATGGTGCACCACCTGCCGCACTGTCCACCCCCCGGGTCTATAGGGTGTATCGAGCTGCGCCGCCTCGAGGCCGGCCACGGCGGCGCGGATGGTGTTCGGGAGCTGGGCGATGTCCTCGATCCAGGCGTGCCGTTGCGCATCGGTTACCTGGTCGGGCCGAGTGAACTTGCCGATGGGGAAACGGAGATCGGTCGCGGTCTCGGGCATTGTGCCTCAAGGAGTTACGGGTTGCGATTGCGGGAGGTGAGGGTGTGCGTCCAGCCAGAATCGTCGCTCGCGGCAGGGTGCTCTGCCGGAAACTTTCCAGGTTGCGGATCGTATGTCCTGTGCAGATCAACCCAGGAAAGGCTCGCTGCGGAGCGAGCAGCATTCATAGACTAGATATGAGGTGGCCTCGATGAAGTTCCCGTGGAATGTGGGCGACTACGCTTCGAATACCTGCCCACGGTGCCGAAAGATGGTACGCACGCGCTTCGAGCTGCGGACGGTTCGCCTCGCGCGGTCGCGTTTGTGTGTTCCTGATGTGCTGGTCGATGTCTGCCAGGAGTGCGATCACATGGTGTCGATCCCTCCGCAGTCGGTGCCGCAGCTTCGGGAGGCTGGGCTCGCGAAGTAAGCGAGCGCTTTCCGGTTCGGTCGTGTCGTGACCGATTCGCCGTCCGCGCGCTTGGCGCGCGGAGGCGTCCCACCGCTTGTCCCCCCGCCTCTCGCCGGGCGATCCTTCCCACATCGTGACGATTCCACCCGACCCGCCCGCGCGCGTGGCCGGGGCGCCGTCGCTCCCCATCGACGAGGCGCTCCCCGCGCTCCGGGAGGCGCTCGCCGCGCGCGCTGCCGCCGTGCTTCGGGCCCCGCCCGGCGCGGGGAAGACGACGCGCGTCCCGCTGGCGCTCCTCGACGCCCCCTGGCTCGCCGGCGCGCGCATCGTGATGCTCGAGCCGCGCCGCCTGGCCGCGCGCGCGGCGGCGCGCTGGATGGCCGCGCAGCTTCACGAGCCGGTCGGCGCCACGGTGGGGTACCGGATGCGCATGGACACGCGCGTGGGGCCGGCGACGCGCATCGAGGTCGTGACGGAAGGGGTGCTCACGCGCTTCCTGCAGGACGACCCCGGGCTCGAGGGGATCGGGCTCGTGATCTTCGACGAGTTCCACGAGCGGAGCCTGCAGGCCGACGTGGGGCTCGCGCTCGCGCTCGAGACGCAGCGCGTCCTGCGTCCCGACCTCCGCCTGCTCGTGATGTCCGCGACGCTCGACGTCGACCCGGTGGCACGCCTCCTCGGCGGCGCGCCGGTCATCCACACCGCGGGGCGGAGCTACCCGGTCGACGTGCGATACGTGCCCCCGCGACAGGGGGCGACGCCGGAGCGCGGCGTGGTGGCGGCGGTGCGCACGGTGCTCGCGCGCGATGCGGGGGACGTGCTCGTCTTCCTCCCCGGCGCGCGGGAGATCCGGCGCGTGCAGTCGGCGCTCGATGGCGAATCGCTCGGCGATGGTGTGCACGTGCTCCCGCTCTACGGCGACCTCTCCCCCGCGGAGCAGGACCGCGCGATCGCGCCGAGCGCGCCCGGCGCGCGCAAGGTGGTGCTGGCCACCTCGATCGCCGAGACGAGCCTGACGATCGAAGGTGTGCGCGTGGTGATCGACAGCGGGCTCGCGCGCGTGCCCCGCTTCTCGCCGCGCACGGGGATGACGCGGCTGGAGACGGTGCGCGTCTCGCGCGCCTCGGCGGAGCAGCGGCGCGGGCGCGCGGGGCGCGTGGCGCCGGGCGTGTGCTACCGTCTGTGGCCGGAGCAGGAGCAGCAGCACCTCCTCCCGCGCGCCGCGCCGGAGATCCTCGATGCCGACCTCGCGCCGCTCGTGCTGGAGCTGGCCGTGGGCGGGATCGCCGATCCCGGCACGCTCGCCTGGCTCGATGCGCCACCCGCCGCGGCGCTCGCGCACGCGCGCGAGCTGCTCGCCGCGCTCGGGGCGCTCGACGCCGACGGGCGCATCACCGTGCACGGGCGGCGCATGGCGGAGCTGGCGATGCACCCGCGTCTCGCGCACATGGTGCTCGTCGCGCGCGAGCTGGGGGAGGGGGCGCTCGCCTGCGAGGTGGCGGCGCTCCTCGGCGAGCGCGACATCCTGCGCGCCGAGCCCGGGAGCGGCGCCCCCGACGCGGACCTGCGGCTCCGGATCGACGTCGTGCGCGCCGCCGCGCGCGGCGGGCGCTCCGTCCCCGAGGTCGTGAGCGGGCTCCGCGTGGCGCGCGAGGCGTGCCGGCGCGTGCGCGCGCAGGCCGACGCATGGATGCGGCAGCTCGGGATCGCGCGCGCGGGGAGCGGCGACGTGGAGGCGTGCGGGCTGGTGCTCGCCTTCGCCTACCCCGACCGCATCGCGCAGCGGCGGCCGGGGGAGCGCGGGCGCTTTCTGTTGCGCAACGGGAGCGGCGCCGTGCTCGCGGGGGCGCAGGCGCTCGCCGACGCGGCGTATCTCGCGGTCGCGGAGCTCGACGGGAAGCGCCCGGAGAGCACGATCCTCCTCGCCGCGCCCGTGACGCTCGAGGCGCTGGAGGCGCACGCGGGGGCGCAGATCGCGTGCGACGCGGTGATCGCGTGGGACCCGGAGGCGCGCGCGGTGGTCGCGCGCGAGCGCGAGCGGTTGGGCGCGCTGGTGCTCCGCGACCGCGCGCTGCGCGATCCCGACCCCGACGCCGTCGTTGCTGCGTTCGTCGAGGGGATCGCGCGCGCGGGGGTCGGCGCGCTCCCGTGGAGCGACGCGGCGCGCGGCGTGCGCGCGCGGCTGCAATTCCTCCACGCGCTCGACCCGTCGTGGCCCGACGTCTCCGACGCCGCGCTCACGGCAACACTCGAGACGTGGCTCGGACCACACCTGTACGGCTGCACGCGATGGGATGATCTCCGCGCGCTCGACCTGGCCGAGCTGCTGCGCGGGCTCCTCACGTGGGAGCAGCGCACCGCGCTCGACGAGCTCGCGCCCACGCACTACACCGTGCCGAGCGGCTCGCGCGTGCCGATCGACTACGGCGACCCCGCCGCGCCGGTGCTCGCGGTGCGCTTGCAGGAGATGTTCGGGTGCGCCGAGACACCGCGCATCGCGCGCGGCGCGGTGCCGCTCACCGTGCACCTGCTCTCTCCCGCGCGCCGCCCCGTGCAGGTGACGCGCGACCTCGCCGGCTTCTGGCGGAGCACGTACTTCGACGTGCGCAAGGAGCTCAAGGGGCGCTACCCCAAGCACTACTGGCCCGACGACCCCATGCAGGCCACGCCCACGAGCCGCGTGAAGCCGCGCGGGTAGCCGGTCAGCTCCGCGCCGCGCGTCGCCGCGCGCGCACGCGCCACCCGAAGCGCGAGAGGCGCACGCGCCCGCGCGCGTCGAACTCGACCCCCTCGTCTTCCAGCCGCATACGCTGCAGCACGTCGCCGCCCGGCCCGCTGCGCCGGAGGCTGATCATCCCCTGCGCGTTGATCACGCGGTGCCAGGGGAGGGTGCTCCCAGCGGGGAGCGCGTGGAGCGCGTACCCCACCAGGCGCGCGTGGCGCGGGAGCCCGGCGAGCGCGGCGACCTGGCCGTACGTGGCGACGCGCCCGCGGGGGATGCGGCGCACCACGGCGTAGATGCGCTCGTAGCTGCGCGCGGTGCGCGTGTCGGGTTCGGCGCGCGGCATCACACCTCGTAGGCGCCGGTCATTCGGCGTCAGCGGGGGGACCCGCGTGGAGTGGCTGCCAGGCGGGGGGATCGCTCGCCGGGAAGCTCTCCTGCGAGGCGATCTCGACCTCGTCGATGGGAGGGGCGGGGG
>JADGGM010000313.1 GCA_019689955.1 Gemmatimonadaceae bacterium | reverse complement strand
ATGGCGGCGCGTCGTCCCCGGTGGCATGTTTAGGTATGCGCCGGTCGCGGGCGCCGCTCGGTGTGCACGGAGCCGGGTCGAGGCGCGAGGGCGGCCGTCGATTCTCCCCCGACCCTCCACTCCGGAGGCCGCATGCCGGCGACGCTCCCCGCCTCCGATTCCGCTCGGCGACACGCCGCGTTCGTCAACCTCGCCGTCATCACGGCCGTCATCTACGCCGTCGAGCTCTTCGTGGTGCGATCGTCGCGGTTCGCTCTCCACCCGCAGCTCCTCTCCGGCGCCGTCGTGCTCGACCTCACGGTCGGGATCCCCACGCTTTACTGGGTGATGATCGTCCGCCCCGGGCACGCCCGCGCGTCCACGATTCTGGCCGCGTTCCTCGTGAGCGTCCTCGGCGCGCGCCTCGTGCTGCCGGTCACCCAGCACCAGTTCCTCGCCTACGAGCGGCTGCTGGCCGTGCCCGTGGAGCTCGGGATCATCGCCTACGTGATCGTGAAGGTGCGGTGCGCCGGCCAGGCCCTGCGCGGCGCGCCCGCCACGCTCGACGTCCCCGAACGCATCGACGCCGCCCTCCACGACGCCTTTCCGAACCCGATCGTCGGCCGCCTCCTCGCCACCGAGCTCACGCTCGGCTGGTACGCCCTCGCCTCGTGGCGCCGCGCGCCGCACGTCGGCGACGCCACGGCGTGGTTCTCCTATCACCGCAAGAATGGCCTCATCGCGCTCCTCGCGGCGCTGATCGGCGCGACAGCCGTGGAGCTCCTCGTCGTGCACCTGCTCGTGCACGCGTACAGTGCGCGCGCCGGGTGGGCGCTCTCGGCCGTGAGCGGGATCGGGATCGTGTGGCTCCTCGGCTTCGTGCGCGCCCTCGTGCTGCGGCCGGTGCTCCTCTACCCCGACCGCCTCATCGTGCGCGGCGGAATCCAGTGGACCGCCGACGTGCCGCGCGCGGCGATCGAATCCGTCGAGCACGGATGGACCGTACGGGCACCAGGCAAGCGCACGCCCGGGTACCTTCGCGCCACGCCACTCGTGCAGCCGAACCTGATGCTCCGCCTGCGCACCCCCGTGGAGGCGCGCGGGATGTACGGCCGCCGGCGCGCCGTGCACCTCATCGGCCTGAGCGTCGACGACCCGGCCGCGCTCGCGGAAGCGCTTCGGCGCGAGGGGTAGGGAAGGAACCGCCGAGCGCGGCGCGGAAACGTCCGACGACGGGCGCCGCCATCGCGCGCGCCGGGATCGCTTGCGGTCGCGACGCCGGGACCAGAGAATCCTCGTGACACCCGAGGGCCGGACGGACCCGGCCCGGCGCAACGGCGCGCGGGGTGTCGATCGTCCCCGAGCACTTCAGATCCCATGACTCGCAAACTCATCTCCTCTGGAAGCGCGCTCGAGCCCGCGATCGGGTTCTCGCGCGCGGTTCGCGTGGGACCGTTCGTGTGCGTCGCCGGCACTGCGCCCATCGGCCCCGACGGAGCGACCGTCGCGCCCGGCGACGCCGCGGAGCAGGCGCGCCGTTGCCTCGAGATCATCCGCCAAGCGCTCGAAGAAGCGGGGGCCGCGCTGAGCGACGTGGTCCGCACGCGCATCCTCCTCACCCGCATCTCCGACTGGCGCGCCGTGGCCACGGTCCACGGCGATGTCTTTTCCAGCGTGCGCCCGGCGACGACGGTGATGCAGGTCAGCAGCTTCATCGATCGCCAGTGGCTCGTCGAGATCGAGGCTGACGCGATCATCGCTTCGGAAGTGTGACGACGCGCCGGAAGGCGCCGCGCACTGACACGGCGCCTTTCGATGGGCGGCGTGCCGGGGGATATTTCTCGCCGAGGTGGAACGCCGGGGCGGTGGCCACGCGTTCTACCCGGCATGCAGGCTACCGGACATGGGGCAGCGCTTCCCGGCGCCGATCGCGCCCGGCGCGGCGCAGGAGACGACGACGCGCTGATGGCCACGGATCACGATCTCGCCACGCTCAACACGCTCGCCCAGGCGCTCAGCCGGTCGGTCGACCTGGCGGAGGTGCTGCAGGCGGCGCTCGACACCGTGGCCGAGCTCCTCGCGCTCGATACCGGGTGGGTGTGGCTGCTCGACGAGGAGACGGGGGCGCCGCACCTCGCCGCCACGCGCCACCTGCCGCCGGGGCTGGTGCGACGGCCGCAGCTCCTCATGGAGGGGCCGTGCTACTGCCTCACCACGTACGAGGCCGGGGACCTGCGGGGCGCGGCGAACGTGAACGTGGTGCGGTGCAGCCGCCTGGCGCAGCTGGTGGACGACGCGGACGGGCTCCGGTGTCACGCGAGCATCCCGCTCTACGCCGACGGGCGGAAGCTCGGGATCCTGAACGTGGCGAGCCGCGACTGGCGCGAGCTCTCGCGCGACGAGCTGGACCTGCTGTACACGGTGGGCGCGCTGGTGAGCCTCGCCGTGGAGCGCACGCGGCTCGCGGACACGCGCTCGCAGCTCGCGGCGGTGGAGGAGCGGAACCGCCTCGCGCGCGAGATCCACGACACGCTCGCGCAATCGCTGGCCGCGATCACGATGCAACTGGAGACGGCCGACGCGCTGGCCGAGCGCGGGGAGTCGGCGTCGCTGCGCAGCGTCGTGTCGCACGCGCTCGCGCTCACCCGGGCAACGCTCGAGGAGGCGCGTCGCTCCGTGCTCGATCTCCGCTCCGCGCCGCTCGACCGGCGCACCCTCGCCGCCGCGCTGCGCACGCTCGGCGATGAGCTGCGCGCGGCCGCGGGCGCGCCGCCGGCGATCGAGGTGGTGTGGGAGGGGAGCGAGGACGCCCTCCCCGCCGCCGTCGAGCTCGGGCTCTACCGCATCGCTCGCGAGGCGCTCACGAACGTGATGCGCCACGCCGGCACCACGAACGCCACGGTGCGCGTCGCGCGCGAGCCGGGGCACGTGCGCATGCGCATCGAAGATCGCGGCGCCGGCTTCGACCCGAGCCAGGTGGCGCCGGGGCGCTTCGGGCTCGTGGGGATGAGCGAGCGCGCGCGCCTCCTCGGCGGCGCGCTGCGCGTGGAGAGCGCCCCGGGGCGCGGGACGAACATCGTCGTCGACGTGCCGGTGCGGGGGGGCGCGGCGGCGCGAGGGCACGCATGACCGGCCGCCCGCCCCGCGTGGACGCGCCCGACGCCCCGGCGTCCGCGCCGATCCGGATCGCCGTGGCCGACGACCACCCGGTGGTGCGCGAGGGGCTCGTGGCGATGCTGGAGACGCAGCCCGACTTCGCGGTGGTGGGCGTTGCGCGCTCGGGCGCGGAGGCGCTCGCGCTCGCGACGTCGCACGCGGTCGACGTGCTCCTCCTCGACCTCGAGATGCCGGAGCTCGACGGGGTCGAGGTGCTGCGCCGCCTCCGCGCCGCGGGGGCGCCGACGCGGGTGATCGTGTTCACCGTGTTCGACACCGACGAGCGGATCATCGGCGCCGTCGAAGCGGGGGCGGCCGGGTATTTGCTCAAGGGGGCGCCGCGGGCGGAGATCTTCGCCGCGGTGCGCGTGGTGGCGGCGGGCGGGTCGCTCCTCGCGCCGGTGGCGGCATCGACGGTGCTCGGCCGCGTGCGCAGCGGCGCGCGCGAGGAGGAGCCGCCGCGCGCCCCGGTGCTCACGCCGCGCGAGCGCGCGGTGCTCGAACAGCTGGCGCGCGGGCTCGGCAACAAGCAGATCGCCGCGGCGCTCGGCATCTCGGAACGCACCGTCAAGTTCCACGTGAGCGCCGTGTTCACGAAGCTCGGGGCGGCCAACCGCACCGAGGCCGTACTGCACGCGGCGCAGGCGGGGCTCATCACGATCTGATCCTGTCCTATCGGACAGGGTCGCCCTGTCCCTTTTCCAGCCCGACGTTGCCCCGGCGCGCAATGCCGCCCCGCGCCCGGCGCGGCGATCCTTCCCGCGTGACGCAGCAGACGGAACGCGCGGACTACCCGCGCACGCACGCGGAGGGAGACATGACAGCGAACGAGACCGGAGCGCAGGCCGGCGAACGGACCGCGCTCATCACCGGCGCGACGCGCGGGCTCGGGCTCGCGCTCGCCCGCGCGCTCGCCGCGCGCGGCTGGAACCTGATCATCGATGGCCGCGACGCGAACCGCCTCCGCGCCGCGCGCAACGAGCTGGCGGCGGCGACGCACGTGGCGGCGATCGCGGGGGATGTGACCGACCCTGCGCACCGTCGCGCGCTCGCCGTGCTCGCCCGCGGCCACTCGGGGCTCGATGCGGTGATCAACAACGCCGGCGCGCTGGGGCCGAGCCCCCTCCCGCGCCTCCTCGACTACCCGCTCGACGCGCTCGCCGACGTGTACCGCACCAACGTGATCGCGCCGCTCGGCGTGCTCCAGGCGGTGCAGGAGGAGCTGAAGCCCGGCGCCCGCATCGTGAACGTGACGAGCGATGCCGCGGTGAACGCGTACCCCGGGTGGGGCGGCTACGGGTCGAGCAAGGCGGCGCTCGAGCAACTCTCGGCGGTGCTCGCCGCCGAGCTCGCGGCGGCGCGGCCGGACGTCCGCGTGTACTGGGCCGACCCGGGCGACATGCGCACCGACATGCACCAGGCAGCGTTCCCGGGGGAGGACATCAGCGACCGCCCGCTCCCCGAGGCGCGTACGGCGGGGTTCGTCGCGCTCCTCGAAGGGGGCCTACCGAGCGGACGCTACGAAGTCGCCGCGCTCGCCGCGCCGGAGGCGGTCGGCGGCGGGAGGGCGCCATGACCGCCGCGCTCGCGATGCTCGGCGATCGCTCCGCGTGCGAGCCATGGCGGGCCGCGGCGCGCGTGCGCGCGGTGGCGCCCGCGCCGCCGGCCCCGCTCCCCTTCACGC
>JADGGM010000312.1 GCA_019689955.1 Gemmatimonadaceae bacterium | reverse complement strand
CGCGCTCCCGGGGCTCTGGCTCCTGCTCTACGGGGCGGGGGTCATGACGGGGGGCACCTTCTCGGTCCGCGTGGTCCCCGTCATGGGCGCCTGCTTCATGTTGCTCGGCGCGGCCACGTTGTTTCTCCCCGCGGCGTGGGGCACCTGGCTCCTCGTGGCGGGGTTCGGAGGGCTGCACATCGCCTTCGGTGTGCTCATCGCAAGGAGGTACGGTGGCTAACTCTGGAGCGGCCCCACGCCGCCGGATCGACGTCGAGGACGCCGCGGAGCGCGGCCCCAAGGCGCTGCGGGCCCACGCGGCATCCTCGGAGTCGCGCGCGCTCGATACGCTCATTCACCACCGCATGCGGCTCGGCATCGTGAGCGCGCTCGCGGCCAACGACTCGCTCACCTTCAACGAGCTCAAGGCGCTCCTCGACACCACCGACGGCAACCTGAGCGTGCACGCGCGCAAGCTCGAGGAGGCGCAATACCTCACGTGCACCAAGCGCTTCGAGGGGCGCCGCCCGCGCACCGAGTACCGGCTCACGGCCGCGGGGCGCCGCGCGCTCCAGCGCTATCTCGACCACATGGAATCGCTCATCCAGGCCACCCGCGGCACGCTCGCACGCTGACCGCTCTTTTTTTCGACACCGACTTTATGACGTCAAGTGCTTTGAGTGCGCCGCGCCCGGAGCCGCAGCCGGGGATCCACGTGGCGATGATCATGGACGGGAACGGCCGCTGGGCCACCGCCCGCGGGCTCCCACGCGCCGCGGGGCACAAGGAGGGGGCGGAGACGGTGCGCCGCGTGGTCGAGACCGCGCCGCAGCTCGGCGTGCACACGCTCACGCTCTACGCCTTCAGCGCCGACAACTGGCGCCGCCCGCCGCGCGAGGTCGCGGCGCTCATGCGGCTCTTCCGCGTCTACCTGCGGAGCGAGACGGCGCAGCTCGCGGAGCAGGGTGTCCGCCTCTCCGTGATCGGCCGCCGCGATCGCCTCTCGCTCGCGCTCCGCACCGCGATCGAGGCCGCCGAGCAGGCCACGGCGCACGGCACCCGGCTCCACCTGCGCCTCGCCATCGACTATTCCGCGCGCGACGCCATCGTGCGCGCCGCGCGCCGCCTCACCCCGCACGACCAGCCCACGCGCGAGCGCTTCGCCGAGCTCCTCGCCGCCGAGTATGCCCCCGACGCCGCCGCACCCGACGTGGACCTCCTCGTTCGCACCGGCGGGGAGCGGCGGCTGAGCGACTTCCTCCTCTGGGAGTGCGCGTACGCCGAGCTCTATTTCACGGAGCGCATGTGGCCCGAGTTCAGCGCCGCCGACTTCGCCGCGGCGGTGCGCGACTTCCACGCACGCCAGCGGCGCTTCGGCGCCCTCCCGGGAGAGCCCGACCGCCTCGCCGCCAGCTACTGACCACGCACCCGCCGCGTGGCGTGCGGCGGCCGCCTGGAGACCCGCGTCATGAGCTCCGTCTCACCCCGAGTCGACGATCGCACCTCGCTGCACGTGCTCTGGGCGCTCGCCCTGGGGGTGGCGGCGCTCGGCGCCGCCATCTGCTTCGACGCGCTCCCCGGTGTGAACTGGGGGATCTGGACTGCCGCCGCGTCGCTCGGCCTCGTCGGGGTGACGCGCCACGCGTGCGGGGGCGTCCCGCGCGAGCTGGTGCTCGTCCTCGCCCTCGCGTGCGCGACGGCGTTCGGGGCGGCGATCGTTGCCGACGGCGGGGCGCACGCGCTCGTCCTCGCGACGACGATGGTCCTCCTCGCCGTCGCCGCGCGCATCGCGGCGGGCGAGCAGGGCGACGCGATCGGCGCGACCTTTCTCGCCACGGCGGCGCCCGTCGCGGGGGCGCGCGCGGCGGCGGAGGCGGTGCGGCGCGTGGTGCAGGGGGCCGAGCTCCTCCACGACGGCCGGCGCGCCCCGGCGGTGCGCGGGGCGTTGATCGCGCTGCCGGTGCTGGCGGTGCTCGCGCTCCTGCTCTCCGGCGCGGACCCGGTGTTCGCCGCGCTGCGCGATGACCTCGCCGATGCAGTGTCGCAGTGGGTGTTCCTCCCGCGCGCGGTGTTCTCCGCGGCGCTGGGCGTGCTCTCGCTCGGCACATACGGCGTGGCGCTCCGCGCCGCCGCGGCCGGCGCGCCGCCGCGCACGGCGTCCGCGCCGGTGCCGGCGAGCTTCCGCATGGGCGACACCGAGCGGCTCATCACGCTCGGCTCGGTCGCGGCGCTGTTCATCGTCTTCCTCGTGCTCCAGCTCTCGTATCTCTTCGGGAACGTGCCGTCGGTGCACGGGAACGGCGTCACCTACGCCGAGTACGCGCGCCGCGGCTTCGGAGAGCTCACCGTCGCCGCGTCGCTTACCACGCTGCTCATCATCGGCGCCGACCGCTTCGCCGAGCCGGGGCCGCGCGACCGCACCGTCCGGCTCGTCGCGCTCGTGCTCGTCGCGCTCGTCCAACTGCTGCTCGACTCCGCGTATCACCGCGTGACGCTGTACGAGCAGGCCTACGGCTTCACCGCCGCGCGGCTGTACGCACAGACGTACATGATTGTCGTCTCCCTCGTCCTCGTCGCACTCGGCTACGAGATCTGGGGCACGATCGACGTGAAGCGCCTTGCGCGCCGCGCCGCCGTGCTCGGGGCCGGCGCATTCATCGTGCTGATGTACTGGAACCACGGCGCGTGGATCGTGCGCCGGAACGTCGCGCTGTACGCGGCGACGGGGCGGCTCGACCCGGCCTACCTCGCGCTCGACCTCTCCCCGGACGCCGTCCCGGAGCTCGTCCGCTCGCTCCCCGCGCTCGATCCGGCGATGGCGGCGCGGATGAGCGCGTGCCTGCGCGCGGCGTACAGCGGCGATCGGCGCACGATGCGCGCTGACCACCGGTGGTTCGAGTGGAACTGGCGCCGGACGCGCGCCGCCGCGGCGCTCCGTACCGTCGGGATCCGGACCGGCGGGTCCGGGGGCTTCGACCGGGAAGCGGCGCAGCGCGACATGCACGTGTGCCGGGGGACGCCATGAAATCCGTCGGGATCGCGCTAGATTGCGGGTGATCGTTCCCGAACCGCGACCCAGCCGAACCATGGACCAGATCGCTCACCCGCCCGAGACGCTCGAGGGGTGGTACGCCCTTCACCAGATCTTCGCCGTCCCCCCCGCCTCCTCCGTTGCCGCCGACGTCGAATCGCGCTCGAGCGCGGTCGCGGCGCTGCGCGAGCTCGAGTGCCCGCCCGAGGGTGGGTGGAGCGCGCCGGTGTCGCTCATCGGGTCGCGCGCACACGCGATGGTCGTGCACTTCCGTCCCACGCTCGACGCGCTCGGCGCGGCGCAGCGCCGGCTCGAGCGCGAGCCGCTCGTGCGGCGGCTCACGCCGGTGTACTCGTTCCTGAGCGTGACCGAGGCGGGGCTCTATCACATCACCGCGCGGCTCGCCAAAGGCGCGGCCGAGCGCGGGGGGGAGGTGGGAGACGAGACGTATCGGAAGGCGTTGGCCGAGATGGTGCAGGCCGAGCTGGCCAGCCCGCACGTGCAGCGGCGGCTCTACCCACAGCGTCCCCCCGAGATGCCGTACGTGTGCTTCTACCCCATGTCCAAGCGCCGCGAGGCAGGGCAGAACTGGTACACGCTCACCCTCGAGGAGCGGAGCCGCCTCATGTACGCCCACGGGCTCACTGGGCGGCGTTACGCCGGGCGCATCGTGCAGGTGATCACCGGCGCGATCGGGCTCGACGCGTGGGAGTGGGGGGTGACGCTCTTCGCCCGCGATCCGCTCGACTTCAAGAAGCTCGTCACCGACATGCGCTTCGATGAGGTGTCGGCGAAGTACGCGGAGTTCGGCGAGTTCTACGTCGGGCGACTCGAGGAGCCGGAGGCGTGGGTCGATCAGCTCCCCTGAGCGCGTGGCGGCGCCGGCGCGGCGGATGACGGCGCCGCCGCCGGCGGCCGGAGGAGCCGCCGCGTCTCGGTGAGCACGCGGTCGTAGGTCGCCTGCGCCGCGCCCTGCTCCGCGTGGCCCCACCAGCGGAGGCGGAGCGTCGTCGTCGTGGGATCGATGCGCATCAGCAGGACCTCCGGGCCCGGTGTGTGCGCCACGCCCATCACGCGGTTCAGCACTTCGAGGAGGCGGGCGCGTGTCGCATCGACGTCGACGTCGCCCGGGAGCACGAGGTCGTACTCCATGCGGCGGAGCGGGAACGCCGTGAGGACCGTCACCGACTTCGTGAACAGGTCCGCGTTCGGCACCACGATCCGGCGGTGGTCGTACGTGGTGATGAGCGTCGCGCGCGTGTGGATCGCCTCGACCGTCCCTTCGTAGGCGTCGACCGCGATCTGGTCGCCGATGGTGAACGGCTCCGTGATGAGGATGAGGAGCCCGGCGAGGAAGTTCTGGAAGATGTCCTTGAACGCGAAGCCGATCGCGATCCCGCTCACGCCGAGGAGCTGAATCAGGTTGCCGGCCGTGAAGCTCGGGAACGCGATGGTCGCGGCCACGAGCACGCTGACGCCGATCACCGCGGCGTGCACCAGCCGCGCGATGGCCAGCTCGACGTTCTCGTGCTCCGACCACCGGCGCGCCCCGCGCAGCACGGCCCATCGCAGCACGCCTCCGATGTGATAGAGGACGAGCACGATGATCGCCGCCACGACGAGGCGCGGGGCGAGGGCGAGCGCGCCCTCGACCATGCGCTGGAGTGCGCGATACGCGACCGAGAGATCGACGGGCGACAGGACGACGGCTGTTGGGGTGGGAGTCTGGATCATCACGGACGTGCGGTGAGGACGACGCGGAGCGGCTATTGCACGTGGCGTGCCGAGCAGATTCCCCGGCCTCGGCGC
>JADGGM010000311.1 GCA_019689955.1 Gemmatimonadaceae bacterium | reverse complement strand
CCTCGAGGAGGAGCACCGAGCACCCTGCGTCCCCCAGCGCGCGGGCCGCCTCGAGCCCCGCGAACCCCGCGCCGATGACGATCACGTCCCAATCGGATCGCCCTGTCGTCGTCTGTGCATGCATGGGGAGAAACGTGGCGGGTCCCCGGGGGCGCGTCAAATCGGCGTCCACATCCTTGCCGTCCGCTGACGGACCGGCCCTTGCGCCCGTCAGGCGCGGGGCGCTGATTCTCCCCGGACCCCGGAGCAGACCCATGGCCACGCGAAAGCGCAAGAAGTCGGTGGAAGCCCCCGCGGCGTCGCGCGGGCTCGACGCACGACGACTCGCCGCGGCGACGCCGCCCGCGTCGGTGGAGTCGCTCGCCGCGCAGATCGAGGACGATGGCGGCACGGTGCTCGCGACGTACCGTGATCCGCTCGGGAGCCACTGGCAGATCCTCGCCGCGCTCCCGATCGACCGCGTGCAGCCCACGCCGTTCCAGCGCGATCTCTCCGAGACGCACGTGGACCGGCTGGCGAGCGCGATCGACCGCCTCGACCGCTACCTCGATCCGGTGGTCGCCGTGCCGGCGCCGGACGGAACGTACTGGACCCCGAACGGCTATCACCGGTTGGGGGCGATGCGGCAGTTGGGCGCGAAGTCGATCGTCGCGCTGGTGGTGCCGGAGATGGAGGTCGCGCACCGAATCCTCCTGCTCAACACGGAGAAGGCGCACAACCTGCGCGAGCGCGCGCTGGAGGTGACGCGCCTGGCGCAGGGGCTCGCCGAGATCGATGACCGCCCCGAACGCGATTACGCGACGGAGCTGGAGGAGGCGGCGCTGGTCACGCTCGGCCTGTGTTACCAGCAGAACGGGCGGTTCTCGGGGGGCGCGTATCACCCCGTGCTCAAGCGGTGCGACCGGTTCCTGGCGTCGAAGCTCTCGCGCGCGCTCGAAGTGCGGGCGGAACGGGCCGGGAAGCTCCTCGCGCTCAACGACGTCGTGAACGAGGCCGTGGCCGACCTCAAGGCGCGCGGCTTCGAGAGCCCGTACCTCAAGGCGTTCGTGGTGGCGCGCATCAACCCGCTCCGCTTCCAGCGCCGCCCGACCGCCGACTTCGACGAGACGATCGACAAGATGCTGGCGAGCGCACGGCGCTTCGACGCCGCGCGCGTGCGGGCCGATCAGCTCGCCCGCACCGGCGGGCTGCCGTCCGAGGAATAGGCGATCGCGGCGGCGAGTCCGGGGTACATCCGAAGGAAGCACGTCTCGCGCGGCCGGCACGAGACACACGCGAACGGTTCACGGAGGGTGGCTCGATGACGACGATGGTGGGACGTGCGGCGGCGCTCGGCGCCGCGCTGATGGCCACGGCGATCTGCGGTGCCTGCGGGGCGAGCGCGACGGCCGACGCGGCCGCAGTGCCGCGCGCCGAGGCCGACACCGGGCTCGCGGCGAGCAGCTCGCGCGCGACCGCCGTGTTCGCGGGCGGGTGCTTCTGGGGGACGCAGGCGGTGTTCGAGCACGTGCGAGGCGTCGTGCGCGTCACCGCCGGGTACGCGGGCGGCGCGGCCGCGCGGGCGAGCTACGACGACGTGAGCACGGGGTCCACCGGGCACGCGGAGTCCGTGCAGGTCGAGTACGACCCGTCGCTCGTCTCGTACGGCGACCTCCTGCGCGTTTTCTTCGCCGTCGCGCACGACCCCACGCAGCTCAACCGCCAGGGGCCCGACGTCGGCCCACAGTATCGCTCGGCGATCTTCTACACCACCGAGGAGCAGCAGCGGACCGCGCGCGCGTACATCGCGCAGCTCGAGCGGGCGAAGGTCTTCTCCAAGCCCATCGTCACCGAGGTCGCGCCGCTGGCGGGGTTCTATCCGGCGGAGGCGTACCACCAGGACTACCTGGTGCGCCACCCGGACGCGCCGTACATCGTGATCAACGACCTCCCCAAGCTCGAGCACCTGAAGAAGGCGCTCCCCGAGCTGTATCGCGAGTCGCGCACGCTGTAGCGCGGCTCGCGCGCCCCGCCGCGCCGCCGCGCTCAGGAGAGCGGACGGATGCGGATGTTGCGCAGCTCGAGCGTGCCGGGGTGGTCCCCCTGGATCGCGATGTGCCCGCGCTTCGCGCGCCCGTAGTGCGGCCACGCGGCGAACTTGCTCCCCTTCACCTTCGCCTCCCAGTCCGGGCTCCACAGCTCGTAGCTCAGGAGCTTCGTCCCGTTCAGCCAGTGCTCCACGTGCGCGCCCTTGACGATGATGCGCGCCGAATTCCACTCGCCGGCGGGCTTCACCACACCGGCGGGGGCTGGGTAGAGCGCGTAGTCCGAGCCGGCCGCCGTGAGGCGGCTCTTGCCATCGGGGGCGTTGGCGTCATCGAGGAGCTGGTACTCGGGACCGCTCCAGTAGACGTGATCGTACTCTTCGGTGGCGCGGTAGAAGATCCCGGCGTTCCCGCCGGTGCTGATCTTCCAGTCGAGGTCCAGCTCGAAGTCGCCGAACTGCTCCGTCGTGATGATGTCATCGGTCGACTCGCGCTTCGTCAGCACGCCGTCGACGACGGTCCATCCCGGCGGCATGTGGTCCGACTTGTAGCCGCGCCACCCCGCGGTGCTGTGCCCGTCGAAGAGGAGCCGCCACCCCGCGGCGCGCTCGGCGGCGGTGAGCGTGTTCATCGGGCGCGCCCCTCCCCCGTCCGTCTGGCCGGCCGCGCGCCCCGCGACGAGCATCGTCAGCGCGGCCGCGACAGCCATCTGTCGTATCGCTCCAAATCTCATGAGCTCCTTGCCCTCAAATATCGTGCGCCCCAACGATCGCACGCGGAACGGGCGCCCGCCAGATGAACGGGCGCGCGCGCAGCGTCATCGAGCCGTCACGACATCTCCAGCGGCGGTGACGCTGCCTTGACAGACCGGTGCATCACGTGTACAATGTGCGCCTTGGGAGTCGCGTCCCGATGCTCACGAGTCGACCTGCCCGGCGCACCGCGCCGGGTGCTGGCTCACATCCGAGGCCAGTGGGCCCGGGGAACATCGGCGACGCGATTCGTGTTTTCGGGAAGCGGGCGCCCGTCCGGGGCGTCGCTTGCCATGCAACCGTCACCCACAACCTCGACCGAAGTCCGCCGAGCTCGCTGATGATCCAGCTCACCCCCACGCTCACGAGCACGCAGCCCCTTGGCGACATCCGCCAGTGGGGCGCGTCCGCGCCGCCGCGCACCATGCGCCGACGCGACGTGCGCCTGGGGAACGGGCTCGCGCGCTTCAGGGCAAAGCCGTTCCAGTTCGATCAGCCACAACCCAACGATGGCGCAGGATTCGGGGCTGGAGGGTATGCGTCGTAACGCACCCTCCGCCCCCGCCGGATCCGGGAGCGGTGTCACACGCCCCGCCTGCGCCACGTGCCAGGCGGGGCGTGTTGCGTTACGCCCGTGCGGTGCCCCGCGCGCGGAGCGCGACGGGGCGCGCCGGTACCGGATCGGCGGGGACGGCTGACAGAGAATGCAGGTGCAGGGCCGTAGTCCGTCGCCGGCCGGCGCGGCGTGGTGCTCGAACGGAAGGACACGCGACTCCCACCGTTCGGTACGCACCCTCCGCCGCCGCCGCGCCGGTGGCGCGCTACGCGCCGCCGATCGTCGCACGTTCACGTTCACCACTCGACCACAGGAGGGCGAGCATGTTGGATTCCGTGCAGCACGCCGCGACTCGCCTCCCGCGCCTCGACGCGCCGCGGTGCGAGCGCCATGTCCACGGCTCGCCACGCTCCGCCCCCCCGGGCCGATGCGTCCGCCCGGTGGCGAACGACGTCGAGCGCCTCGAGGCCATCCAGGCGGTGCGGCACATGGCCGTGGGGGACGCGGCACGCGTCATTCGCGTGTACGCGCTCACCCGCGAGCTCGTGCCCGCCCCGCTGCTTGCACACGCCGAAGTGTGGGAGGCCATGATCGACCGAATGCCGATCCCGGCGCTCGTGCGCGACCTGGGCGCGATGGGCGCGGCCGGGCTGCTCGTCGACGGGAGCGATGCGGCGCGCACCGTCGTGGCCCGGCTGGACGACGGTGCCGCCATCCGGAGGGCGCGCGTGCACCCCGTGGCGCTGCTGGCCGCGCGGCAGGCGTACGCGCGAGGGCACGGCGCCGGTGCGTCCGAGGGATGGGTTCCCGTGCCCCAGGTCATCGACGCACTGGATCGCGCGTTCCACCTGGCGCTCGCGAACGTCCCGCCGACGGGGAAGCGCATCCTGCTCGCCCTCGACGTCTCGCGATCGATGGACGCACCGGTGCGCGGGCTCTCGTCGTTGTCGTGCCGCGAGGCCGCGGCCGCGATGGCGCTCGTGACCGCGGCATCGGAACCGAGCTGCCGCGTGGTGGCGTTCACCGCGCGCACCGTTCCGCGGCTCCGTGCCGCTGCGCGGGGCGCGCGCCCGGAAGCGGAGCTCACCCCGCTCGCGATCCCTCGCGGGGCGCGGGTGGACGACGTGGTCCGGATGACGCGGGAGCTCCCTGCAGGCGGCACCGACTGCGCGCTGCCGATCGCGGAGGCGCTGGTACACGGGTGGGACGTCGACGCGTTCGTCGTCTACACCGACACCGGGGCGTGGGCCGGTGCGATCCATCCGGCGCAGCTGCTCCGCGAGTACCGGGAGTGCATGGGGATCGCGGCGAAGCTCGTCGTCGTCGCGATGGCCTCCACCGGGTTCCGCATCGCGGACCCGGCCGACGCGGGGATGCTCGACGTGGCCGGCTTCGACGCGAGCACGCCGCACGTCGTCCGCGAGTTTCTCGAATAGCTGGGCGCGGCCGCGCGGCCGCGCCCCCCGCGCGGCTGGCGGTTTTACACAA
>JADGGM010000310.1 GCA_019689955.1 Gemmatimonadaceae bacterium | reverse complement strand
CTCCCCAACCCACGCATCCCAGCCAACCCACGCGGCCAGATGCCCACGCTCCCGCTCTAGCCAGAGTCCACGCCCTACCTACGCCCCACTCGACTCTCCACCCCCTACTCCCTGAAGTATGAAGATTTTGACTCGGTATGTGGTGAGGGAGCACGTGGGGCCATTGTTGTTCGCGTTGTCGGCGCTCACGACGCTGTTGCTGCTCAATCAGGTCGCCAAGCAGTTCGGCGCCCTGGTTGGGAAGGGGCTGTCGTGGGGGATCATCGGGGAGTTTTTCTATCTTTCCGTGCCGTTCATCGTCGCGATGACCCTGCCGATGGCCGTGTTGGTCGCGGTGCTGTACGCGTTCAGCCGGTTGGCCGCGGAGAACGAAGTCACCGCCCTCAGAGCATCCGGCGTGAGCGTCGTGCGGATCGTGCAGCCCGTGATGGTCGGCGGGGCCGCGTTGGCGCTCATCATGTTGCTGTTCAACGATCAAGTGCTGCCGCGGGCCAACCATCGATTGCGGACCCTGCAGACCGACATCGCGCGGAAGAAGCCCACCTTTGCGCTGCGGGAACAAGTCATCAACGAAGTCATCCCCGGGAAGATCTTTCTCAAGACCGGGCACATCGACCCCGCGACCAACAAGCTGCGCGAAGTCGTCATCTACAACTTCGAGGACCCCACCCATCGGAAGACCATCTACGCCGACAGCGGGCAGATGGGGCTGACCGCGGACCAGAGCACCCTGCAGATGATGCTCTACAGCGGATACGTGCTCGAAGTCCCGCGTGACGATCCGCAGACCCTGCAGCGGCTGTATTTCACCACCGACCTCGTGCGCGTGCGCGGCGTGGCGAACCAGTTTCAGAAGACCGAGAAAGACAGCTACAAGTCCGAGCGCGAGATGACCGTGTGCGAGATGGATGCGCAGTACCAGAACGGCGTGCACCAGCTCGAGCGGGCGCGCGCCGACCTCGCCAACGCACTCGTCGACGCCGTGCACTACGCCGCGACCGGGGAGCGCCGCGCCACCACGCAAGTCGAGCCGCCCGCGGACCGCACCACCTCCGGCGCACTGTACTGCCGGCTCATCACCAAGCTCCTCGGCGGCGTGGCCACCGCCGAGGCGGCGGAAGTGCCCTCGCGGAGCGCCCCGCGCGACACCGGCGCGAGCAGCGCGTCGACGACCAAGACCCCGCAGCGGAAGAACCTTCCGGGAAAGAACGCCCACGGCAAGAGCGGGCAGGCGCAGCGCGAGAGCACCCTGAGCAAAGCCGCGCAGGCCAAGCTGGCCGCGCAGCGCGACTCCCTGCGGCGAGCGCTCATGGAGCGCCTCGCGCAGGGAAAGAACCAGCCCGTCATCGAGCCCCCCCCGGCCGGCGTCGTCGCCCGCGCCGCGGCGAACGCCGCGGCCATCACACTCTCGCCGCAGGCCACGGCCAACCAGATCGACATCATCCGCGCACGTATCACCGGCGCCAGGTCCACCATGAGCCGGTACGAGGTCGAGATCCAGAAGAAGTTCGCCCTCGCCGCCGCGTGCATCGTCTTCGTCCTCTTCGGCGCGCCCATCGCCCTCCGCTTTCCGCGCGGCGGCGTGGGGCTCGTCATCGGCGTCAGCATGATCGCCTTCTCACTCTACTACGTGTGCCTCATCGCCGGGGAGGCGTTGGCGCACCGGCTCATCCTGAGCCCCTTCTGGGCCATGTGGGCCGCGAACGCCATCTTCACCGTGAGCGGGATCTTCCTCCTCGTGCGCGTGCAGCACTCCGGGGCCACCGCGCGCGGCGGCGACGCCGGCGAGATGTGGGAAGCCGTGCGCGGATGGTTCGCGCGCCAGGCGCGGCGCGTCGGCATCCGCGCCGAGCGGCGGCAGAGGATCGCATGAAGCGCCTCCTCCATCCCCTCGACCGCTACGTCCTGGCGGAGTTCTGGAAGATCCTCATCACCACCGCCCTGGGCTTCCCCCTGCTGGTCATCGTCATCGACGTGACCGACAACCTGAACAAGTACCTGAACCGGAACCTGACCCCGGGGCAGATCGCGTTGAGCTACCTGTACTGGATCCCCGACTCCATGTTCATGGTGCTCCCCGCGGCCGTGCTGTTCGCCGTCGTGTTCAGCGTCGGGAGCTTCACGCGCCACTCCGAGATCACCGCGGCCAAAGCCTCCGGGATCAGCTTCTACCGGATGGTCTTCCCCATCTTCCTCGGCGCCGCCGCCGTCACCCTCTTCGCCCTCGCCCTCGGGGAAGTCGTCCCCGTGACCAACGCGCGGCGCAACGAGATCATCCAGGAGCAGAAGTTCACCGGCGCCAACGACCGGTTCAACTTCGCCTACGAGGCGCAGAAGGGGCGCGTCTACCAGATCGCCACGCTCAACGTCGCCCGGCGGTTCATCAGCGGGCTGGAGATCGTCCGGAAGGGGAGCGGGCCGAACTACCCCACCTACGTCCTGGCCGCGCAGACCGCCCAGTGGGACACCACCCGGCGGCGGTGGATCGCGCGGAACGGGGACCTGCACATCATCCCCGACTCCACGCGGAGCATCGGGATCCACTTCGACTCGGTGTACGACAACGACTTCACCGAAGCGCCGAGCGATCTGACGACCAACCCGCGGAGCCCCGAGGAGATGCGGTACTCGGAGCTGAGTCGCTATATTGCCGCGCTCGAGCGCTCGGGCGGGGACGCGAACGAGCTCAAGGTCGAGCGAGCGCTCAAGCTCGCGATCCCCGTGACGTGCATCATCATCGCCATCTTCGGCGCGCCGCTGGCCACGAGCACGCAGCGTGGCGGCGCCGCGTACGGGATCGGCATCAGCTTGGCCACCACGATCATCTTTCTCATGCTCATCCAGATCACCAAGGCGGTCGGCCAGGGGGGCGTGATCCCGCCGGCGATCGCCGCCTGGCTCCCCAACGTGGTGTTCGGCGCGATCGGGGCGACGCTCCTGGCGAGGGTGCGGACGTGAAGCGCGCGACAGGCGGCCTGGCGTGAGCGCGCCGGCCTACCCGGAGCCGCGGCGCGGCGCGCCCGCGGCACTCGCGCGCGCCGCCACGCGCTTCTTTCGATCCATCGCCCGATGGACGCTCGGCATCTTCGGCGAGCTGGGACGGCGCGTGCTGTTCACGCGCGAGTCCCTCCGCGCGCTCGGCGAGCCGCGCACGTACCTCCCGCTGCTCGCGCAGCAGATGCGGAACATCGGCGTGGACTCGCTTCCGCTGGCCGGGATCGTCGCCGCGTTCATCGGCGCGGTGACCGCGTACCAGACCACCTACCAGCTCTTCCCCGGCGTGCAGTACTCCGTGGTCGGGTGGATCACGCGGCAGAGCATCGTGCTCGAGCTCGGGCCGCTCCTCACCGCCCTCGTGCTCGCCGGGCGCGTGGGAGCGCGCATGACTGCGGAGATCGGGACCATGCGCGTCACCGAGCAGATCGACGCTCTGGAAACGCTGGCGTACGACCCCGTCGCCTACCTCGTGGTCCCGCGCGTGCTCGCCGGGATGACGATGGTCCCGCTGCTCACCATCCTCGCGATCGCCATCGGGATCACGGCCGGGTTGTTCACCGTGCTCGTGGCCACGGAAGTCCGGCTCAACGACTACACGACCGGGCTCCACCTGACCTTCACGACGTTCCAGGTATATTACGCGCTGATCAAGGCCACCCTGTTCGGCACGTCGATCGCGCTCATCTGCTCGTACGAGGGGTACGTCGCCGAGACGGGGGCCGAAGGGGTGGGGCGCTCCACCGCCCGCGCGGTCGTCATCTCGTCGGTGGTCATCCTGCTCCTCGACGCGCTCACGGCTCTCTATCTCGCCCGGAAACTAGCGCCATGAAAGGACGCGACGAAGTCATCGTCGGAGTGTTCGTCACCTTTGCTCTCATCGCCGGCCTCGTCGGGACGCTCTGGCTCGCGCGGCGCGGGTTCGGGAAGTCGTACCCCATGTACGCCCGCTTCGAGTGGGGGAGCAACCTCAAGGTCGGGCAGCAAGTGCTGCTCGCCGGGGTGCAGGTGGGGTACGTCGACGAAGTGGAGCTGAACCCCGCGGGGTACCTCGACGTCACGCTCGCCATCGACAAGGGGCGGCAGATCCCCGAGGGGACCACCGCCGTCGTCCAGAACGAGGGGTTCTTCGGCGACAAGTCGGTCGGGCTCCTCCCGTGCCGGATGCCGACCGCGCGGCTGGGGAACGACGTCGGCACGCGCCCCCCCGCAGCGCCGCAGGCGAGCCGGCAGATGCCCGGCGACCGTCCCGTGTGCCGCCCCGGCGCGTTCCTCCCGGCCGGCGACACGATCCCCGCGGGGAAGCCGGCGCCTTCGATGGACCAGATCCTCACGACGGTCGACTCGATGAGCGGCGCGCTCTCCGACGTCGTGCAGACCGTGCGCATCCAGATGGTCCAGCAAGGAGGGATCGAGGACCTTCGCAAGACGATCGCCTCGACCAACGACCTGGTGCGGGAGCTGAATCACGTGGCCGCCGAGCAGTCGCGCGCGCTCGCCCTCACCCTCACCTCGCTCCGCCGCACGGTGAACGCGATCGACTCGACCGCGCTCGACTCCACCGTGCGCAACATGGCGGCGACCACCCGCAACCTGAACGAGCTCACCGCCTCGCTGCAGACCACCACCGCGCGACTGGACAAGGTGATGGCGCAGATCGAGACCGGGAACGGGACGGTCGGGAAGCTCCTCAACGACCCCGGCGTCTACAACAACCTCCGCCAGCTCCTCGCGCAGCTCGACTCGCTCACGGCGGACATCAAGGCGAACCCGAAGAAGTACATCAACGTGAAGGTGTTCTGAACGGCGCGCCGCCCGGCGCGGGTGCCCGCCCGGGGGGGGGGGGCCCACCCCCGCC
>JADGGM010000309.1 GCA_019689955.1 Gemmatimonadaceae bacterium | reverse complement strand
GGGGAGAGTCGGTCACCGTCATGTGCGCCCCCGGCGCGCGGGGGCGAGCGATGGGCCGGGGGGCGGCACTGGACGGGCGCGGGTGCCTGGCAGCCGGCCCCGCGGCGGGGTAACATACGAGAGACCGGCCCGACCGTATTCATCCGAGCCCTGCGGTTCATCGATGCCACGCCCCCGCTCTCTCGCTGCGCTCGCGGCGGCCCTCATCCTCGCCGGCGGCTGCTACCACCCCACCCAGATCCCCGCCGGCGCCGCGGCCGCGGCCGCGCTCAGCCCGCACACGAGCGCCGACACCGCGCTCCTCCGCCGCGACATCGCGTACCTGGCGAGCGACCGGCTCGAGGGGCGCCTGACCGGTACCCCGGGGAACGACAGCGCCGCGGCGTACATCGCCCGCCGCTACACCACGCTCCACCTCGCCGCGCTCCGCGCGGCCGACGACACCACGTGCATCCCCGTCGGCGAGCTGCAGCGGACGCTCGAGGCGCACACGGGGAGCCACGTCACGCTCACGGCCAAGCAGACGTTCGGGTGCTCGTCGCCGTACCTCGAGCCGTTCGTCGCCACGGCCGTTGCCGCGGCGCACGCGGGGCTCCGCGACTCGCTCCCCACGCAGAACGTGGTGGCGCTGCTCCGCGGCACCGATCCCAAGCTGCGCGACGAGTACGTGGTGATCGGCGCCCACTTCGACCACCTCGGCCGCTCGGCCTTCGGCGCGCTCGACCCCGACGCAGGGAACGCCATCCGCCACGGCGCCGACGACAACGCGTCGGGCACCGCGGCGGTGATGGAGCTCGCCCGCCTCTTCTCCCGCCACCCCACGCGCCGCTCGATCATCTTCGCCAACTTCAGCGGGGAGGAGTTGGGGCTCCTCGGCTCGCAGCACTTCGTGGAGCACCCTCCAGTCCCTCTCGACCGCATCGTGGCGATGCTCAACTTCGACATGGTCGGACGCTTGCGGAACGACAAGCTGCTCGTCTACGGCGTCTCCAGCGCCACGGAGCTGCGCGCGATCGTCGACAGCGCCAACGTCGCGCCGCGCCTCGCGATCACCGCGCTCGGTGACGGCTTCGGCCCCTCGGACCAGAGCTCGTTCTACGCGGCCGGGATCCCCGTCCTCCACTTCTTCACCGACATCCACGAGGATTACCACCGCGCGACGGATGTCGCCCAGAAGATCAACGCGGCGGGGGAAGCGCGCGTCGTGGACTTCGCCGAGCGCATCGCTCGCGCCATCGCCGACCGCCCGGGGCGCCTCACCTTCGTCCGCGCGCCGCGTCCGCACAGCATGGCGGCCAACGGCCCCGGGGGGAACGTCTACTTTGGCTCCGTCCCCGACATGGGCGCCGCCGACGTCGTGGGGGTCCGCCTCGCCGGCGTCACCCCCGGGAGCCCGGCCGACAAGGCGGGGGTCCGGAAGGGGGACATCATCGTCGAGTTCGGCGGCACGCCGGTGAAGGACCTGTACCAGTACACGGACGCCCTGCACGCGCACAAACCGGGGGACGTCGTGACCGTCGTCGTGGAGCGCGCGGGGCAGCGCATCACGCTCTCCGCCACCCTCGGCAAGCGCGGCGACTGAACGATCTCGGACATGCTCGCCACGCTCGAGCTGCTCCGCCCCGGCGTCTAGCCGCACGCTCACGTCGGCACGCGCGTCCGCCACACGGCATGCTCCCGCTCTGGTCGTCGGCCTCGTACACGATCCCGCTCCCGGCGGGGCACCGGTTCCCGATGGAGAAGTACACGATGCTCCGCGACCGCGTGGTGGCCGAGGGGATCGTGCCCGCCGAACACATCGTCGCGCCGGAGCGCGCGACGGTGGAGGAGCTCGTCCTCGCGCACACGCCGGACTACGTGCGCCGCTTCACGGAGGGACGGCTCGACGCGGCCGAGCTGCGGCGGCTCGGCTTTCCGTGGTCCCCGGCGCTGGTCGAGCGCTCGTACCGCTCGGTGGGGGGGACGATCGCGGCCGCGCGCGCGGCGCTCGACGCGGGGATCGCGATGAACCTCGCCGGGGGGACCCACCACGCGTTCGCCGACCACGGCGAGGGGTTCTGCGCGTTCAACGACGTCGCGGTCGCGATCCGCGTGCTCCAACGCGAGCGGCGCATCGCGCGCGCGGCGGTCGTGGACCTCGACGTGCACCAGGGGAACGGCACGCACGCGATCTTCGCCGGGGACCCGAGCGTGTTCACGTTCAGCGTGCACGGGGGGCGGAACTATCCGTTCCACAAGGTTCCGGGCTCGCTCGACATCGAGCTCGCCGATGGCACGGGAGATGATGAGTACCTCGACCGTCTGGCCGGCGCGCTCCCCCGCGTGCTCGCGGTGGCGCGACCGGACATTGTGCTCTTCCTCGCCGGCGCGGACCCGCACGAGGGGGACCGGCTCGGCCGGCTCCGGTTGACGCTCGCCGGTCTGGCGCGACGCGACGCGATGGTCCTGGAAGTCTGCCGCGAGGTAGGGCTCCCGGTGGCGATCACGATCGCGGGTGGGTACGGCCGGCGCGTGGAGGACACGGTCGACGTCCACGTCGGCACGGTCCGGGTGGCCGCGTCGTTCTGCGGTGTGACGCGACACACTTGACGACGCGCCCGCTGCGCGTACATACCTCAGCTCCAGCATGCCTCTGACCATCCCTGCGCCGCGCGCTTCAGGCTTCACCACGTCCACGCCGGTCCCGCTCTACTGGGCCGCCTACGGGCCGCCGGGTGCGCCGCGGCTGCTCGTGCTCCACGGGGGCCCTGGCGCGCACCACGATTATCTCTTGCCGCAGATGCTGCGGCTCGCCGACCGCTTCGAGCTGGTGTTCTACGACCAGCGCGGGGGGGGACGGTCGCGCACCGAGGACCGCACGCCGATCACCTGGCACACGCACGTGGCCGACCTGGCGCTGGTGGTGCGCGAGCTGGGGCTCGAGCCGCTCTCCCTCGTCGGGTACTCGTGGGGCGGGCTGCTCGCGCTGCTCTATGCGACGTCGGCGTTCGGCGCCGCCGACTCGCCGCTCGCGGTCGGGGCGCCACGGCCGGTCCGAATGGCGCTCATCGACCCGGCACCGGTGACGCGCGCGCTGCGCGATGTGTTCGAGCGGGAGATGGCGCGCCGCCAGGAGAGTGAGGTGGTTCGCGCGCTGCGCGCGGAGCTCGCGGCCTCGGGGCTGCGCGAGCGCGACCCGGAGGCGTACCGGCAACGGGCGTTCGAGCTGAGCGTGGCGGGGTACTTCGCGCACCCGGAACGGGCGCACGATCTCACGCCGTTCCGCGTCCTGGCGCGCGTGCAGCAGTCGGTGTGGGAGAGCCTCGGCGACTTCGACCTGGTCCCGCGCCTCGCGCACGTCCCCACGCCGACGCTCATCGTCCACGGCCGCGAGGACCCGATCCCGCTCGCGTCTTCGGAGGCGGCGGTGCACGCGATGCCGCACGCGCGCCTGGTGGTGCTCGAGGACTGCGGGCACGTGCCGTACGTCGAGGCGCCGGAGGCGCTGTTCGATGCGCTCCGCTCGTTCCTCGAGGCGACGGCGCCGCTGGCCGCTACGCACGCGTGAGGGGCCATGTCGCGTGACACGGTGCAGCCGTACATTGCGACGATCACGGTGGGCCCGCGCCGTTTCGACGTCTCGGTGCTCATCTCGTACGATGGCGTCGAGTACATCGGCCGGCTCTGGTTCGCTGCCGCGGACGGCGCCGCGGACGCTGATCGCATCCCGGACCGGGGGGTGATCCCGGGGCGCAGCAAGGAGGAGGTGGAGGCGATGGCACGACGGTTGTCCGAGGCGGAGATGGTCGCGCGCTACCGGCGCGCGACGGCCAACAAACGCCGATTCCTGGCGCTGCGCACGGTCACGGACGAGTTTCTCCGCAAGGTGCGCTACCTGAACCAGGTGGCGATCTCGATGCGCGCGGGGCTGATCGATCTCGAGGGGGCTGCACAGGAGATCGACTTCACCGAACACCAGCTCCACGAGCTCGTCCGCCGGCTCCGCGAAGTCGCCGGGGTCGAGGAGTTGGGGGCCTGATTCCTGCCGAATCGCCTGGTGTGAGCGCGCGCATCACGCCCTACGAGCTCATCCTCGAATCGCTCGAGAGCTCCGTGTTCCCGTCGATCCGCGCGGAGGCGGACCAGCGCGGCACGGACACGCGCCGCCGCGATCAGTTCCTCCTCCTGGGCTTCGTCGGGGCGGCGCTCGAGGACATCGTGCCGGACGATGCGCCGGCCGAGGCGCTCGATGAGTACGGGGAGCTGCTGTACCAGGGGTTCCAGTTCTGGGACTTCGGGCGGCGGTTGTACGTGCTGACGGACGAGGCGACCGCGGAGCTGGTGTCGCCGTCGTACACGCTCGGCGATTGGCACCTGGCGGCGCCGCCGGCGTGCTACATCCAGTTTCCCTATCAACGCTTCTGGGCACGGGTCTCGGCGGAAGCGCCGTTCGAGCCGGTCGATGGATGCTTCGCGGTGGTCGATGACACGCTGCCACGGCCGGACGCGGGGGCGCACCTGAGGCTCCAACTGGTGCTCGGGCTCCGGGCAGACCGGCCGGGGGTCTCGCTCATGTCGTACCGCACGGACCTGGATCCGAAGACGCCGGCGAAGCTCGCGGAATCGCCATGGCGCGCAGACGCGGCGCCGTTCGCGAACGCGCTGCCGGGCGGAGAACGGAAAGGATACCTGTCGCTGTCGACGACGAGCGAGTTGGAGGCGTTGGTGCTCAGAGTCTTTCATTATTTGGAGCGGGGAGTGGGGAAGTTGAGGGCGGAGGAAGGGAGTAGTGTTGCCGGAGAAACGCGGTTGGCGCACGTGGTCGTGTAGCTGTCTCTTATACACAACACCGAGCCCACGAGACACTCGCTAATAT
>JADGGM010000308.1 GCA_019689955.1 Gemmatimonadaceae bacterium | reverse complement strand
CCGGCCCCCAAAACCCCCGCGCGCCCCACCCCGAAACAGGCGGTGCGGCGCGCGGTACCTATTTGAAGCAACGGCGGCTACATCGTACGACTGGTTTTCTGCGGCGATCGCGACATCTTTTCTGCGGCGGGAGGATTCCCCCTCACTGCACCGCGTTGATCATGTCGAAGATCGGCAGGTACATCGCCACCACCATCCCACCGACGATGACGCCGAGGAACACGATCATGACCGGCTCCATGAGGCTCAGGAGCCCCGACACCGCCGTATCCACCTCGGTGTCGTAGAAGTCCGCGATCTTGCTCAGCATCTCGTCCAGACCACCGGTCTGCTCACCGACCGCGATCATCGAGATCACCATCGGCGGGAAGACGGCCGACTTCTGCAGCGGCGCGGAGATCGTGTCACCGCCGGCGATGCTCGCCCGCGACTCCATGATCGCGTCGTGGATCACCCGGTTCCCCGCGGTCTTCGCCGTGATCTCGAGGCCGTCGAGGATGCTCACGCCCGAGCTGATCAGCGTCCCGAGCGTCCGCGTGAAGCGCGAGACCGCGGACTTCCGCAGCAGGTCGCCCAGGACGGGGAGCTTCAGCATGAACGTGTCGATCCGGAGCTGCCCTTCCGAGGTCGCGTAGTACCGCTTCAACATGAAGACGAGACCCCAGATCACCCCCGCGATCGCCCACCAGTAGTGCTTCAAGAACGCTGACATCCCGATGACGATGCGCGTCGGCAGCGGGAGCGCCAGGTTGACGCTGGCGAACATGTTCTCGAAGACGGGGATCACGAAGATGAGCAGCACGACGATGGCGATCGCCGCCACGCTCATGATCACGGCGGGGTAGATCATGGCGCTCTTCACCTTCCCGACGAGGGCGTCGTTCTTCTCGAGGAAGGTGGCGAGACGCATGAGGATCGTGTCGAGAATACCGCCCGCCTCACCGGCGGCCACCATGTTCACGTACAGCTCGCTGAACGCGCGCGGGTGGCGGCGCAGGGCGTCGGCCACGGTGTTCCCGGACTCGACGTCGTACACGACCTGCCGCGTCACGTCCTGCAACGTCTTGTTCTCGCTCTGCCGCGACAGGATGTCGAGCGCCTGGACGAGGGGGAGCCCGGAGTTGATCATCGTCGAGAACTGACGCGTGAAGATGACGATGTCACGCGTCTTGATCTTGCCGTGCCGCTTCTTGGTGCGCTCCTCGTCGACCTTGACGACGATCAGCTTCTGGCGCCGGAGCTGGGCGACGACCTCGTCGCGCGACGCGGCGTCCATCGTCGCGGTCTTGAGCTCGCCGCTCAGGGTGCGGGCCGTGTAGGCAAAGGTGGGCATGGGCTCCTCTCAGGCGCGCCGGGTTACCGTCGGTTCCCGATCGACGCAACCTTCCCGTCCCGACCGCCGCCGCGCAGCAGGTCGGTCGCGTCCTCGGTGAGTGGGGGCTCGCCGATCATCCGCAGGAACTCGTTGGGGTTCGGCGAGACGCGAAGACATTCGTCCTTGTCCACTTCGCGGGCGACGTACAACTGGTACAGGGCATCGTTCAGGGTCTGCATGCCGTACTTCTTCCCGGCCTGCATGAGCGAGTAGATCTGCTGGAGCTTGTTCTCGCGAATGACGGCGCGGATGGCCGGGGTGACGACGAGGATCTCGGCCGCCATGGCCCGCCCCTTCCCCTTGGCCCGGGGGAGGAGGGTCTGCGTGATGATCCCCTCGAGCGTGAAGGCGAGCTGCGCCCGCACCTGCTCCTGCTGGTGGGACGGGAACACGTCGATGATGCGGTTGATCGCCTCGGCCGCCGAGTTGGTGTGCAGGGTGGCAAAGCAGAGGTGACCGGTCTCGGAGATGGTGAGCGCGGCCTGAATGGTCTCCAGGTCGCGCATCTCACCGACGAGAATGGTGTCGGGGTCCTCGCGCAACGCGTATTTGAGCGCGTTGGCAAAGCTCTTGGTGTCGGTCCCGACCTCGCGCTGGTTGACGATGCATTTCTGATGGCGGTGGATGAACTCGATGGGGTCCTCCACCGTGATGATGTGCCCGCGCCGCTCGCGGTTGATCTTGTCGATCATCGCGGCGAGCGTGGTCGATTTCCCCGAGCCGGTGGGGCCGGTCACGAGCACCAGCCCGCGCGGCTTCTCCGCCATCCGCGCGACGGCCGGGGGAAGCCCCAGCTCCTCGAAGGTCCGGATGCTGAAGGGGATCTGCCGGATCACGAGGGAGACGCACCCGCGCTGCTTGAAGCAGTTGCCGCGGAAGCGCGCGAGGTTCTGAATGCCGAAGGAGAAGTCGAGCTCGTCCTCGGTCTCGAACCGCTTCTTCTGGTTCTCGGTGAGGATCGAGTAGGCAAGCTGCAACGTGTCCTTGGGCGAGAGGACGACGTCGACGTTCGCATCGGTGATGTCGCCGTCGATCCGGAGCTTCGGCTTGTCGCCGGCCGTGATGTGCAGGTCGGACGCGTCGCGCTCGATCATCTCCTCGAGCAGCGAACGGAGATTGACGGTCTGCTGGCCACCAGTTGCCGGTGCGGTCATCGAGACATCCGTTGGGGTCCTAGGTAAGACTGATCAGCACCACGCGGGAAACGGCATCGGACGTTCCCTACGCGGTGGTTTCACGGATCACTTGCTCCAGCGTGGTAATGCCCTTCATCACCTTGAGGAGGCCATCCATGCGCAGGGTAAGCATCCCATCGGAGATGGCGGCCTCGCGGATCTCGACGGCACCGACGTTCTGCAGGATGAGCTTCCGCAGCCGCGGGGTCATGGCCATGACTTCGTAGAGCCCCTGGCGCCCCTTGAGCCCGGTGCCGTTGCACGCGTCGCAGCCGCGCCCCTTGAAGAGGGGGATTTCCTTGACGGTGGTGTCGAGGTTGAAGCCGGCGACGAGGGGGGCAGCCTCCTTGATGGCGCCGCGCTTCATGTTCTCGATCGCTTCCTCGGTGTACCGCAGGTCGCGCAGGGTCATGTCGGGCTGCAGCTTGGCAGCCCGATAGTCGTCCTCGGTCCACTCGACGCGGACGCGACACTGGTTGCACACGCGACGCACGAGACGCTGGGCGAGCACGAGGTTGAGCGCGGAGGCGACGTTGAACGGCTCGAGCCCCATGTCGAGCAGTCGCGTGACGGTCTCGGGCGCGGAGTTGGTGTGCAGGGTCGACATCACCAGGTGCCCGGTGAGCGCGGCCTTGATGGCGATGCCGCCGGTCTCCAGGTCGCGGATCTCACCGATCATGATGATGTTGGGGTCCTGCCGAAGGAACGCTTTGAGCGCCGCGGCGAAGGTCAACCCGATCTCGTTGCGCACGAGGACCTGGTTGATCCCGTAGAGGTTGTACTCCACGGGGTCCTCGGCGGTCATGATGTTGACGTCGACGGTGTTGACCTTGGAAAGGGCCGAGTACAGCGTGGTGGTCTTCCCGGAGCCCGTGGGGCCGGTGACGAGCACCATGCCGTACGGGTTCATCACGGCCTCCATGAGATCCCGCTCGGCGCGCGGCTCGATACCGAACTTCTCGAGGTCGAGCGTCAGGTTCCCCTTGTCGAGGATTCGGAGCACGACCTTCTCGCCGAACAGGGTCGGAAGGGTCGACACGCGATAGTCGATCACCTTCTTCCCGATCTTCAGCTTGATGCGCCCGTCCTGTGGCACGCGCCGCTCAGCGATGTTGAGCGAGGCCATGATCTTGAAGCGGGAGATCAACGCCGCCTTGAGCTTCATGGGCGGCTTCATCACCTCGAGCAGCGCGCCGTCGATGCGGTAACGGACCCGCATCTCGTGCTCGTAACACTCGAAGTGGATGTCGGACGCGCCGCGACGCACGGCGTCGGTGAGGATCCCGTTGATCAGCTTGACGACGGGGGCGTCGTCGATGGCAGCCGCCAGCGCGGAGGCGCTGAGCTCCTCGTCCTTGTCCTCGACGACCTCGACGTCGCCGTCCTCCTCGTCGTTGATGTCGGCGAGGAGGCTCTGCAACGCGTCGTCCGCGGGATCGCCGTAGTGCTTCTCGACGGCGTGGCGAAGGGTGTACTCCCCGGCGATGACCGGGAAGATGTCGTACCGCGTGATGAACTTGAGGTCGTCGATGACGCCGAGGTCCGATGGATCGGCCATCGCGACGGTGAGGGTGCGCCCTTCACGCTTGAGCGGGAGCACGAGGTGCCGCTGGGCCAGCTCGGCGGGGATCAGCTTGGCGATCCTGGTGTCGACCTCGAAGTTGCTGAGGTCGACGGCGGGCATGCGGAACTGCCGGGCGAGCATTCTCGTGAGATCGACTTCGTTGATGAAGCCGAGCTTCACGAGGTTGTACCCGACCCGCATGCCAGTGGTTTTTTGTTCCTGAAGCGCCTTGTCGAGCGCCTCGCGCGTGATGAGCCCCTCGCGCATGAGGAGCTCGCCAATGCGCTCGCCAGAAGCAGCTACGGGTGCTGCGGCCATATTCGCCGGGATGGGTGGTACACGAAACGGTGCGGGGACGCCCGCCGAAGGGACGGGTGGACAGCAGGAAGCCGTTGCGGCGCGCCGCGAGGCTGCATGCTAGGGTGGCCGAATACGACGCGAGCGGCCGCGGGGCTTCCTCGCGGACACCCCCCCGGTCCGGTCATCCACACCGGAAGGACGCGGTTGGAGCGAAAAAGTCACGTAAGGCGCGATGGCTCTGGCGACTGCGGGACCGACGCCAGGGACGCGCCGCAGCGCCTCGAGGGACCCGAATGGGCCGAGGGAGTCGCGGTTGGCCACGATGCGCGCGGCGAGACGGGGGCCGATCTTCGGGAGCCGGTCGATCTCGGCCGCCGAAGCGACGTCGAGGTCCACGGGGCGCGCGGGGAGAACGACGGCCGAAAGGCTGGGGGACGTGGGG
>JADGGM010000307.1 GCA_019689955.1 Gemmatimonadaceae bacterium | reverse complement strand
GATCAACGCGGTGCGGCGGCTGGTGGAGTATGGGTGGGACCGGGAGTCCCCGCCCCTCGTGCGTGGGCGGCGGTTGCTCTTCCGGCTCCTGGCCGAGGATGAGGACCCGGCGTACCTGTTCGAGCTCGCCCCGCCCGGCGGAGCGCCCGACGTGGAGACGGTGCGGCACGGCCGCGCGATCCTGCGCGAGGCCGCAGCCGCTGCGCTGGCCCAGGCGGGGTACGAGGACGACCCGCGGCTCCGGGGGGCGGCGCGGCGGATCCTGGGGCGCGTGGACGCGTATCTGCGTTCCCCGCTCGTCCAGAAGCCGTTCGTCCGGGTGGGGAACCACCACGTGCTCGCCCCGGATTCCGCGCCGCCGTCCATCTACATGTTGACGATGCTCGCGCACATGCCGCACTTCCGGAGCGAGCACTACGACATCATGGAGCGGCTGTACGCCTACCTCTCGCAACCGCAGCCGCGGCAGGAGCCGGCGGTGGTCGTGGGGAAGAGGATCGTGGCCGAGCCGCACCTGGTGCTGGGGGACCCGCTCCCCCATCGCAACGCCGCCGACGCCGACGTACCGGCGGCGCTGTACTGGCTGGAGCTGTTCGCTCGTCTGGCGCTGCTGCGCCGCAACGAGGGGTGGACGAAGGTGTACGAGCGGTTCCTCGACGACCGCGACAGCATGGGCGTGTGGCGCGTGCCGAAGCGGAGCGTGACGCTCTCCACGACGAACCCGTTCGTGTGGGCGAGCTTTCCACTCACCCAGGGCGGGTCGGAGGACGCGCTGTGCGCGGAGATCACCTTTCGGCTTGGCCTGATCGCCCGCCTCTCGGGGCGGGCGATCGACCTCGCCTGAGCGGCGCCCTCCCCGACGCGCCGCCGCTCCATCGCGTTCGACGTGCCGCGATTCCTCTCTGAATCGGAGCTGTTCCCCGCCGGGGTCCCGGGGCTCACGTCGCGTTTCGTCGCGCTCCCCTCGGGGCTCCGCGTGCGGGTCGTGGAAGGGAGCGCCACGGTCGTAGACGCGCCCCCCGTGCTGCTCCTCCCTGGGTGGGGGTGCTCCGCGTACCTCTACCGCCACAACATCGGCGCGCTGGCGGCGGCGGGCTTTCGGCCGATCGCGGTGGAGCTCAAGGGGCAAGGGCTGAGCGACAAGCCCGCGGCCCGCGAGGAATACACGCTCGATTCGCTCACCGCGCACGTCCTGGAGGTGCTCGACGCGCTGGGGCTGGAGCGCGCGATGCTCGTCGGGGTCTCCCTTGGCGGTGCGATCGCGACGCGGGTGGCGCTGCGCGCCCCGGACCGCGTCACAGCGCTCGTGCTCCTCAACGCGGTGGGGCTCGCGCGGGTGCGGCTGGTGGCGCTGGCCCGCCTGCTCCCGGGCGCGCTCGCCCCGGTGCTCCCGCGGCTCGCGCGCCGGTGGATGTTCGCGCTCGCGCTGCGCGCCGTCTACGGCGACCTGGGGAGGCCGACGCGTCGCGACGTGGACCAGTACTACGCCCCAGCGCGCGACCCGGCGTTCGTGCGGTCGCTCTGGTGGCTGCTGCACGAGATCGATTGGCGGGTGCTCGACGCGCGCGCGGTGCGCGCCCTGCGCCCCCCGGTGCTCGCGATCTCGGGGACCCGCGACCGGCTGATCCCACCGCGAGGGGTGGACGCGCTGCTCCAGAACGCCCCCGACGCGCAACTGGTGCTGATCGCCGGGGCGGGGCACGCGGTGGTGGAGGAGGCCCCGGAGGCGGTGAACCGTGCGGTGATCGACTTCCTCGTCTCGCACCGCGTCCCGGCGCCGATGTAGCGCGAAGTCCCGCAAATAGTTACATTGCATCGACTCAACGAGAGACGCAACGCTGCGTACTGCGCGCCCGCGCAGTCCGCCCCCCGATGGGGCGGGGAGACTAGGGCGCGCCACAGGTCGCTTATTCCGCCAGTCGCTCCGCACGCGGCGGAGCTGTGCGGGTGGTGCGCACCGTTCCGGTGCGACACCGCGAACAGCAACGTGCGCCGGTCCCGGCCGCCCCCGTGGGGGGTGGAGCGCCGGGCAAGCGGCCCCGGCGCGAGAGACGAGAGCATGTCGACGAGCACAATCGAGGCACCAACCACCTTCGAGGCGCTCGGGCTCGCCCCGGCGCTCCTCGAGGCGGTGCGCGACGCTGGGTACGCGCACCCGACCCCCATCCAAGCGCAGGCGATCCCGCTCGTCCTCAAGGGGCGTGACGTGATCGGGCTGGCCCAGACGGGCACCGGGAAGACTGCCGCGTTCACGCTCCCGATCATCCACCGTCTGCTTGGCGGCCCGCGGCGGCTGCGCGCGCTGGTGCTCACGCCGACGCGCGAGCTGACGGCGCAGGTGAAGGAGAGCTTCGCGGGCTACGCGAGGCACACGGAGCTGCGCGTGGTGGACGTGTTCGGCGGTGTGGCGCTCGGCCCGCAGGAGCAGGCGCTCCGGCGGGGCGTGGACGTGGTGATCGCGACGCCGGGGCGGCTCATCGATCACATGGAGCGGCAGAACGTCGTGTTCGACGACCTCGAGGTGCTCGTGCTCGACGAGGCGGACCGGATGCTGGACATGGGGTTCGCGCCGCAGATCAACCGCATCGTGGCGGAGATCCCGCGGTACCGGCAGACGCTCCTGTTCAGCGCGACGATGCCCCCGGAGGTCGAGGCGTTGGCGCGGAAGTACCTGCGGCGGCCGACCGTTGTGCAGGTGGGTCGGCGCACGGAGGCTGCGAGCACGGTGAGCCACGCGGTCTACCCCGTGCCGCGCGAGCGGAAGGGGGCGCTCCTCGTGGAGCTGCTCAAGCGCGAGGGGATGGACTCGGTGCTCGTCTTCACGCGCACGAAGCACGGGGCGGACAAGGTGGTGCGCACGCTGCAGCGTGAGGGGATCGAGGCGCTCGCCATGCATGCGGACAAGACGCAGGCGCAGCGTACCGAGGCGCTCGAGAAGTTCAAGCGTGGTGAGATCCGTGTGCTCGTGGCGACGGACATTGCGCAGCGCGGTCTGGACATCGCGGGGATCAGCCACGTGATCAACTACGATGTGCCGGGGCAGCCGGAGGACTACGTGCACCGTATCGGTCGTACGGGGCGTGCGGCGGCGACCGGGGATGCGTTCACGTTCATGGCGCCGGACGAGATCGCGATGGTGCGGCTGATCGAGCGGGTGCTGGGGCAGCCGATCCCGCGGATCTCGGTCCCGGGGTACGACTTCGGGACCGTTGCCGCGGACTGAGGGCGAGTTGTGCGCGGGGCTCACCCGCGTACCCTCCCCAGTCGCGACACGATGATGGTGTCGGCCGCGTTCCCGCGGCGGACGATGAGCGACGTGTTGCTCGCGCCGTACCCGCGCCCACTTGGCCCGTATCGTACGGTGTCGCGTGTGGCGCCGAGTTGGACGCCGAGCTCCGTGCGGAGCGGCCGAACGAGCACCGTGTCCCCGTGCGCCACCACGGTGACCGTGCCGCGTGCCGAATCGACCACGACCGCGACCACCGCCGACTGGAGGAGCGCCGCCTGGCGTGCCGCGGCGAGCGCGGCGCGGAGCTCCGCGGCGCCCGCGCGTGCGGCGTGGCGGTCGGCGAGCGCGCCGGCGCGTGGCGCGAGCGTGCCGATGATGACCCCGAGCAGCGCGAGCGCGATGACCAGCTCGATGAGCGAATAGCCGTGCGACATGGGTTCCCTCGGTGTGGGACGCCCGGTATATACCACGCGCCCCGCACCGCCCCGGCATCGAATCGCCGCGCCGAGTGGCGATTCGTCGCGCCGCTGGCGTCGATCCGTGTAAGGTGAGTATGCTTCGAGTGGGGGCCGAGCGATGTTGCCGGCCTGCCGGCCGATCACTTGGGGAGCGCTGCATGCACATCGCGATCGAATACTGCACGCTTTGAAACTACGAGCCACGGGCCACCAGTTTGGCGGCCGAGATCCGCGCGGCGTACCCCGACGCGCAGATCGAGATGATCCCTTCGCGTGGTGGACGCTTCGAGGTCACGCTCGATGGCACGCCGATTTTCGAGAAATCGAAGCTCGGGCGCCACGCCAGATCGGGAGAGGTCCTGAGTCTCATCAAGCAGCGTGCGCGCGGGGCGGGTGGGCGCTGACCGGGCGCCGCACCGCGACCTGCGCGGCACGTGACATGGTACTGCTTCCTGCTTTCCAGCGTTAGTCATGCGTATCGCTATTTCCACCGGTGGTGGTGACGCCCCCGGGCTGAACGCGGTCATACGCGCTGCGGTGCTCTCGGCCATCAACCGCGGCTGGGAAGTGCTCGGCATCAAGCGCGGCTTCGCGGGGCTCATGGGAGACGATGAGGTCATCCCGCTCACCCGGGAGTCCGTGCGCGGGATCGCGCACCTCGGCGGGACGATCCTCCGCACCACGAACCGCGGCAACCCGTTCCGCTACCCCGTGCGACGCCCGGATGGGACGATCGAAGAGGTCGATCGCTCCGGCGAGCTGATCGCCCGCGCCTGCGAGCTGGGGATCGACGCGATCATCACGATCGGAGGAGACGGGTCGCTCGAGATCGCGCAGCGGCTCTACGAGCGCGGCGTGAAGATCGTCGGCGTGCCCAAGACGATCGACAACGACGTGAGCGGCACGGTGACCACCTTCGGCTTCGACACCGCGGTGAACACCGCGGTGGAGGCGATCGACAAGCTCCACACCACCGCGGAGAGCCACGACCGGGTGATCGTGATGGAGGTGATGGGGCGACACGCGGGGTTCATCGCGCTCTACAGCGGGCTCGCGGGGACGGCGGACGTCATCCTGATCCCCGAGATCCCGTACAACATCGAGCGGGTGTGCGAGAAGATCCTCGCGCGCGACCGGTCGGGACGGCACTTCTCGATCGTGGTGGCGGC